>NZ_JBHUAD010000115.1:0-12608 GCF_042789955.1 Oerskovia sp. NPDC056781 | reverse complement strand
GCGTCGCAGCCCGTCGCGCCGGGCCGCGACGCGCGCCGACAGCGGCAGCGCCCTGTCCTCGACGACGCTCTTCATGACGAGGGTCGAGCTGAGGCGCATCACGCCGGGCAGGGTCGAGAGCCGCTCGTCGTAGAGCACCTGGAAGCCCTGGAGGTCGCTCGCGACGACGCGCAGCAGGTAGTCGGGATCACCGAAGAGCCGCTGGGCCTGCAGGACGTTGGGGACCTCGACGACCGCGGTCTCGAAGGCCTCGAGCGTGTCCCGGGTCGCGGACTGCATGGTCACGAACAGGAGCGCCTCGAAGGTCAGCCCGACCGAGGCCGCGTCGAGGTGCGCGCGGTAGCCGCTGATGACCCCGGAGCGTTCGAGCGCCCGGAGCCGACGGTGGCACGGCGAGACGCTGAGGCGGACCCGTTCGGCGAGCTCGGTGAGCGTGAGCCGGCCGTCCTGCTGCAGCTCGGCAAGGATCTGGCGGTCAATGTCGTCCATGCGCAAGATCCTTCCATCAGGGCGTGATCCAGGGCAAGAAGTTGGAAGCACCTTTGGCTGATTCCGACCTAACGTCTCTCTCGCGCCGGACGTCGGCGCCCACGCCCCGGGAGGAAGCATGTCCGTCGCCACCATCGCCGCGTTCTGGGCGGTGTCGCTGCTCTTCGTCGTGACCCCCGGTGCCGACTGGGCGTACGCGATCACGGCCGGCCTGCGGCACCGGTCCGTCCTGCCCGCGGTGGGCGGGATGCTGGTCGGCCATCTCGCGACCGCGCTCGTGGTCGCGGCGGGGGTCGGGATGCTGGTGTCCCGTTCGCCGGCCCTCCTCACGGTCCTGACGTTGCTGGGCGCGGCGTACATCGGGTGGCTCGGCGTGACCATGCTCGCCCGCCCCGGCGGCCCCGTCACGGCGGGGGACGACGCCGGCGGGTCGTGGGTGCGTCAGGCCGCGAAGGGGCTCGGGACGAGCGGGCTCAACCCCAAGGTCCTCCTGCTGTTCCTGGCGCTGCTGCCCCAGTTCACCGACCCGGGGGGTCGCTGGCCCGTCGGCGCTCAGATCGCGGTGCTGGGCGCCGTGCACATGGTCGGCTGCGCGGTGGTCTACCTGCTCGTGGCCGTCGGGGCGCGGCGCGTCCTGCGCTCGCGACCCGGCGCGTCGCGGGTCGTCACGCGGTTCTCGGGCGTCGCGATGATCCTCATCGGCGCCGCGCTGGTCCTCGGGCAGGTGGTGGGATGACCCGCTGGGGCCCCGCCCCGCCCGTGGCCCCAGCCCGAGGGACGAGACCTCGAGCCTTCGAGCCTTCGAGCCTTCGGCCGAGCGTCTGTGTCTCCGGGGCTCCGGGGCTCCGGGTCTCCGTCCCAAGGCCCGCACAGGACGTTCACGTGAGCAGCGCCGGGCTTTCGCAGCGCTCCCAGGTGGCGCTGGCAGCATCCGAAGAGATGCGTAAGAGCCAGCCCGCCCTCCGGGCAACCCCCGCCCTGTCCTCCCCGTCGATCGACCTCCTCCCGAGCCTCGCGCAGGCGTCCGCGGCGGGGTCGCCTGCCGCCGTCGTGTTCGTGCACGGGGTGCGCACGTCGAACGCGATCTGGGGCCGTCAGCTCGCCCACGTGCGCGAGGCGGGCCACCTCGCGGTGGCGGTCGACCTGCCGGGGCACGGCGAGCGCAGCGGCGAGCGGTTCACGCTCGCACGGGCCTTCGAGATCCTGGACGACGCCGTCGCGTCCTTCCCCGACGACGTCCCGGTCGTCGTGGTGGGCATGTCGCTCGGCGGGTACACGTCCCTGGCGTACGCGGCGAGCCACCCCGAGCGCCTGGCCGGGGTCGTGGCGTGCGCGTGCAGCGCCGACCCGCGCGGGAAGCCTGTCGCGCTGTTCCGCGAGGCCGCCGCCCTCGTGGACGCCGCGGGCACCGCGACCCGCCGCGCCCTGGGGCGCGTGCAGGACGCGCTGCGCGCCGGGCGTTCGCTTCCCGGGGGTGCCCGGGCCTCGGCACAGCTCACGGGCGCCGGATCGTTCGCGGACCCGCAGCTCCCCGGCAGGCCCGCATGGCAGGTCGTGACCGACGTGCTGCACGAGCTCGCGGGCCGCTCGTCGCGCGCGGACCTGAGCTCCGCGAAGGTGCCGGTGTGGCTCATCAACGGGCAGCGCGACCACCTGCGCCTCGACGAGAAGCGCTACCTCGACGCGGTGCCGGGCACCGCGCTCGTGGTCGTGCCGCGGGCCGGCCACGACGTGAACCTGGACGCCCCCGACGCCTTCAACGCCGCGCTGACCCGAGCGCTCGGAGACCTCACGAGCCGCTGGTCCCCCGCGCGCGAGCAGAGGCTCGTCGGCGCGGCCGCCTGACCGGGCGACCACGCGCCCGCCGCGGCCGACGCCCGAGGGCGAGCGCCGCCGTCGGGCCGCATGCCTCTTCCCCGACACCGATGGGAGACTGGTACCCATGAGCAACGACACCACCCCTGTCAGCGCGCCGGCCGCGGAGTCCGAGCAGGAGATCGCCGCCCGGAACGACAACCGGTCGCACCGGCCCGACTCCGAAGCCTTCAAGGCGTTCATCACGAGCGGCTGGGCGCCGCGCGCGAGCAGCGACGTCGAGGCCGGCGTCGCCGCGCCGTACACCGCGGCCCGCCGCGCCGAGCTCTCCGCGGGCTTCCCCGGCGCGCGCCTCGTGATCCCTGCCGGGCCGCTCAAGGTCCGCTCGAACGACACCGACTACCGGTTCCGCCCGCACTCGGCGTTCGCGCACCTCACGGGCTTCGGCACGGACCAGGAGCCCGACGCGGTCCTGGTCCTGCACCCCGTCGAGCCCGGCACGGGCGACGACGGCTCGAACCACCACGCCGTCCTGTACGTGCGTCCCCTCGCGGCGCGCGACACCCAGGAGTTCTACGCCGACTCGCGCTACGGCGAGTTCTGGGTCGGCGCCCGCCCGAGCCTCGACGACGTCACCACCGTGACCGGCATCGAGGCCGCGCACGTCGACGAGCTGCGCGACGCGCTCGCCAAGGACGTCGGCGAGCACGTCGTCCTCCTGGTCGTCACCGGAGCCGACGAGAACATCGAGGCCCTGGTCGAGGCCATCCGCCTCGAGAACGGCCAGACCGACGACGCCGCTGCGGACGCCACGCTCGTCGAGGCCGCCTCGGAGCTGCGCCTCGTCAAGGACGCGCTCGAGATCGCGCACATGCGCGAGGCCGTCGACGCGACGATCAAGGGCTTCGCCGAGGTCGTGCGCAACCTCACCCGTGCGACCGAGCACCGCCGCGGCGAGCGCGTCATCGAGACGACGTTCGACGCGCACGCCCGCCTCGAGGGCAACACGGTCGGCTACGAGACCATCGCGGCCGCGGGCGAGCACGCCACGACGCTGCACTGGATCCGCAACGACGGCCAGGTCCGCGCGGGCGAGCTCGTGCTGCTCGACGCGGGCGTCGAGGTCGACTCGCTCTACACGGCCGACGTCACGCGCACCCTGCCCGTCGACGGTGCCTACACCGACGTCCAGCGCCGCATCTACACCGCGGTGCTCGACGCCGCCGACGCGGCCTTCGCGGTCGCCGTCCCGGGAGCCCGCTTCCGCGACATCCACGCCGCCGCGATGGAGGTCATCGCCGAACGCCTCGCCGAGTGGGGCCTGCTGCCCGCGACGGCCGAGGAGTCCCTCGCGCCCGAGGGTCAGTTCCACCGTCGCTGGATGGTGCACGGCACGAGCCACCACCTGGGCCTCGACGTGCACGACTGCGCGCAGGCACGGCGCGACCTGTACGTCGACGGCGTCCTGGAGCCCGGCATGGTCTTCACGATCGAGCCCGGCCTGTACTTCAAGAGCGACGACCTCACCGTCCCCGAGGAGTACCGCGGGATCGGTGTCCGCATCGAGGACGACGTCCTGATCACGCAGGACGGCAACGAGAACCTCTCGGCCGCGCTCCCCCGCCGCCCCGAGGACGTCGAGGCGTGGATGGCGTCGCTGCGCGACTGACCGAGCCCCTCAGCACCACGAAGGCGGCGACCCCGAGGACACCATCTCGGGGCGCCGCCTTCGTCGTGCCCGCCCTCGTCGCGCCGGTCCGTCAGACGGCGCGCGCCACGACGAGCAGCTCGCCGGCACCTTCGCCCACGGGTTCGCACGCCCACCCGCCGAAGACCTGCTCGACGGCGAACCCCGCCGCCTCGACGCTCGCGCGCACCTCCCCCTCCGGGCGGAACCGGAGCGTCGCGGTGGACAGGAGCTCGTCTCCCTCGGGCATCTCGTAGCCGAGCGTGAAGTCGACGACGCCGTCGCGCTCACCCGTGATCTCGCACCACGTCTGGACGACGCGACCGTCGCCCAGGACGACCGGGTCTCGCTCGTCGGGCGTGTGCCACGACTCCCATGCGCGGTCGCGGGGGTCGCGGGTGTCGAACACGAGGGTCCCGCCGGGCACGAGGGCCCTGCGGAGGTCCTCGAGGACGCCCGCCCACTCGTCGTCGGCGACGAAGAACTGGGCGACGTGGCTCGTCATGAGGGCCACGTCGAACGCGCCTGCGGGCGCGTCGGCGGACGTCCCGTGCACCCAGGTCACGGCCTCGGCACCGGGCCGGCGCCGGGCCGCGTCGAGCGACGCGTCGGCGGGATCGATGCCCGTCACGCGGTGCCCCGTGGCGGCCAGCGCCACGGTCAGCCGTCCTGTGCCGCACCCGAGATCGAGCACACGCGGGCCCAGCCCCTCGGTCGCGCGAGCGAGGAAGTAGTCGTCGTCGGGGCCCCAGGTGTTCTGGGCGTCGTAGACCTCGACGAGGCGGGCCTCGCGGAACTCGGCCTGGTGGGTGGCGGTGTGCATGCGGCCACGCTAACCGGCACCTCTGCGGCGGTCACGAGAATTGCCCTCTTGTGTACGTCACACACAGTGCGTATGGTCTACACAGTGTAGGGAGTACACAACAGTCTGCGACGCACACGGAGGTAGCGATGCCCGACCCCATGATCGACGTCCGGGGGCTCACCAAGGCCTACGGATCCCACGCCGTCCTGCAGGGCGTGGACCTGACCGTCCGGCGCGGCGAGATCTACGCGCTGCTCGGACCCAACGGCGCGGGCAAGACCACCGCCGTCAACATCCTCACCACCCTCGTCCGGCCGGACTCCGGGACCGCGAGCATCGCGGGCCACGACGTCGTCCGACAGGCCGCGCGGGTCCGCGAGGTCATCGCTCTGACCGGCCAGTACGCCTCGGTCGACGGGTTCCAGACGGGCGAGGAGAACCTCGCGATGATGGCCACGCTCGCGCACCTGCCCCGCGCCGTCGTCGCGGACCGCACGGCCGCGCTGCTCGACCGCTTCGACCTGACCGACGCCGCCCGGCGTCGCGTCGAGACCTACTCGGGTGGCATGCGCCGCCGCCTCGACCTGGCGATCAGCCTCGTCGCGGACCCGCAGGTCCTGATCCTCGACGAGCCCACCACCGGCCTCGACCCGCAGTCGCGCACCGAGCTGTGGGACGTCGTCCGTGAGCTCGCGGCCGACGGCATCACGGTCCTCCTCACGACCCAGTACCTCGAGGAGGCCGACCGGCTCGCCGACACCATCGCGGTCCTCGACGGCGGGCGCATCGTGGCTCGCGGCACCGCGAGCGAGCTCAAGGCCCTTGTCCCCGGCCAGCACGTGCGGGTCGACGTCGAGGACCCCCGCGCCCTCGCATCCGTCCAGGACCTCGGGCTCGAGATCTCCGGGATCGACCCCAAGGACCTCGCGGCCATGGTCTCCACGACCGACCCGCTCCGCACGGTCCGCGACGTCCTGGCGCTGGCCGACGAGCGCGGCATCCCCGTGACCGGGGTCAGCGTGGTCAAGCCCTCGCTCGACGACGTCTTCCTCGCCCTCACGGGAACACGAGGCTCCCGGGCTGCGAGCCAGTCCACGGCCCCCGCTCCCACGACCCAGCACGTCCCCGCCACGACCGAGGCAGGCCACCGATGAGCACCACCACCCCAGAGACCGCCCGGGCCACGCGCCCCGCCCCCGGCCGGCGCACGACCAGCGCCGCCCGTTCCACCCGGCACTCCCCCGCGAGCGCGCTGCGCGACGTCTCGGCCATGACCGGTCGTGAGCTGCGCCGCACGCTGCGCAGCGTCGACGGCCTGGTCACGGCCCTCATGCTGCCCGTCCTCATCATGCTCGTGTTCGTCGTCGTGTTCGGCGGGGCGATCGAGGACGACGGCAGCTACGTCGACTACGTCGTACCGGGCATCCTCGTGCTCTGCCTGGGCTTCGGCTCGGCGACGGCCGCGCTCTCCGTCGCGCAGGACATGACGAGCGGCACGATCAACCGATTCAAGACCCTGCCGATCTTCGGACCGTCGGTCCTGTGGGCCCACGTCCTGGCCAGCACGGTCCGCAACCTCGTCTCGGCGACCCTCGTCCTGCTCGTCGCGGTCGCGCTCGGCTTCAGCCCTGGGGCGGACCTGGGCGGCTGGGTGGGCGTCGCCGGCTACCTCGCGCTCATGGTCCTCGCGTTCACCTGGTTGAGCTGCCTCGCGGGCCTGGTCCTGAGCGTGGACGCCGCGGCGAGCTTCAACATGTTCTTCCTGTTCGTGCCGTACCTGTCGAGCGGGTTCGTCCAGGTCGAGACCATGCCGACGTGGCTGCACGGCTTCGCGGCGCACCAGCCGTTCACCCCCATCATCGAGACGTTGCGCGCCCTGCTCTCGGGTACCTCGACCGCGGGGAGCCTCGTGCCCGCGATCGCGTGGCTCGTCGGGATGTTCGCGGTCTCGTGCGCCCTGGCCTCGGTGCTGTACCGCCGCCGGACGGCGCACTGAGCGCGGTCCCGAGCAGGTGCGTGACGACGTGGCCGCGGCCCGTCCCGGCGCGCCACCGACCGGACCCGCGATGATGTACCCATGACGGACACCACCGATCCCGGCCTGCCCCACGCCATCGCCCTGGCGTGGGGCGTGGCCGAGAACCCGCAGCGCGGCCCGCGCCGCGAGCTGAGCATCGAGCGGATCGTCGAGCAGGCCATCGAGATCGCCGACGCCGAAGGACTCGCGGCGCTCTCGATGAGCAAGCTCGCCGCGGCGCTGGGGTACACGACCATGTCGCTGTACCGCTACGTCACGAGCAAGGACGACCTGCTGCTCCTCATGCAGGAGCAGGCGATCGACGTGGACCTCCCCTCGGGCGCCCGGGCCGACGTCGACGCGGTCATGGAGGGGCGGATCCCCGACGGCGACGAGCCGACGTGGCGGCGCGGGCTGCGCGAGTTCGCCCTCGCGACGCTCGCGGTCTACGAGGCCCACCCGTGGTTCCTCGACGTCGCGGTCCAGGGCGTGCCGCTCACGCCCAACAACCTGCGGTTCGTGGACCTGGGCCTGCGCGCGATGCACGGCACCTCGCTCACGGACGAGGACAAGCTCGCGATGATCATGCTCGTCACGAGCTACGCGCAGAGCGCGGCCCGGATCCAGCGCGAGCTGCGCGGTGCCCGGCAGGACCCGACGGGTCGCGACGTGAGCGGCGCCGCGTACGCCGAGGTCTTCTCCGAGCTCGTGACGCCCGAGCGCTTCCCGTTCCTGCACCCCGTCGTGGCGTCGGGCGCGTACCTGAGCGAGGACGACGGGGTCGACGACGTCGTGTTCGGCCTCGAGCGCGTGCTCGACGGGATCGGGGTCTACATCGACCGCTCGCCCGCCGAGCGCGCCGACTCGCCTCTCCCCTCGCCAGAGGACCGCTCGGCGGCCGAGCTCTACGCGCGCGACCCCCAGGTCAAGGAAGCGTCCAAGGCGCGCCGCGAGGCGGAGAAGGCGGTCCGGGAGGCCGAGAAGCGGCTCAAGGAGGCGCGCAGACGCGAGCGCGACGCGGCGAAGGCCGCCACCGAGCGGGCGGGGCGCTGACCTAGCGCGTGCCCGACGACGTCTCGTCGGCCGGGCCGTCGGCCGCGGCCTGGCCGTCGGCCGCCGGAGCGCCCTGTCCCTCGGCCGGTGCACCGTCGGCCGGTGCGGTCGGCGTGACCTCGCTGCGCATCGCGCCGTAGCGGGGCGCACCCGACGGCGTGGTCCAGCGCGGATCGGGCGTCCGGACCGGCGGTGCGGGCTGGGCCGGGGCGTCGGCCGGTTGGACCGGGCTCGCGCCCGGAGCGGGCACCTGCGGCTGCTGCGCCCCCCACGGCTGACCCGGCTGTCCCTGCTGCTGTCCGGGCGCCTGGCCCGGCTGACCCCACTGGCCCGGCTGCGCGGGCTGACCGGGCCGACCCGCGACCGGCGGGACCTGACGGGCGATGGCCGCTGCGCCGTCGGGCATCTGGGACAGGAGGCGACGCGCGTCGCCCGCCCGTTCGGCGAGGCACAGCAGCGAGTACGACGACGCGACGATCTGGCTCGACGACGTGAAGTCGCGCTTGCCGCCCGTGAGCGAGTACGACAGGACCGAGAACAGCAGGCCGAAGCCCGCACCCAGACCGATCGCCGCGAGCATCAGCCCGCCACCGCTGTTGAACATGTACAGCAGCAGACCCACGAACAGACCGAACCACGCACCGGACGCGAGACCCGCGAGCGCCACCCGCCCGTACGTGAGGCGGCCCATGACCCGCTCGACCATGCGCAGGTCGGTACCGACGATGGTCACGTACTCGACGGCGAACTTGTTGTCGGAGAGGTAGTCGACGGCCTTCTGCGCCTCGAGGTAGGTCGCGTAGGACGCGACCTGCTCCCCGCTCGGCGGCGTCGGGACCTTGGGCGCGGAATTGGGACGAGTCATGCTCATCTGCCCAGTCTCCCGTACATGTCGGTGTGAGGCGAGGGGGTTCGCTCAGGGGGGAGCGCCGACCGGTGCGCTCAGACCGCGTCGAGCACGGCCAGCAGACGCACGACCTCGTCGCGCATCGCGTCCCGGCCCGCCCCCAGGTACTTGCGGGGGTCGACGACGCTCGGGTGCTCGTCGAGGTAGGCCCGCAGCGCCTGCGTGAGCGTGTTGTTGAGGTGCGTCGAGACGTTGATCTTCGTCATGCCCTCCTTGACCGCGCGCGTGAGGTCGTGGTCGGCGACCCCCGACGAGCCGTGCAGCACCAGGGGGACGGGCACGGCGGCGCGCAGCTCGGCGATCCGCTCGAAGTCGAGCGACGCCGTCCGGTCCGTCATGGCGTGCGACGAGCCGACCGCGACCGCGAGCGCGTCGACCCCGGTCGCCGCGACGAACGCGACGGCCTCCGCGGGATCGGTGCGCACGCCCGGCGCGTGCACGCCGTCCTTGCCCCCGACCTTGCCGAGCTCGGCCTCGACGAAGACGCCGCGGGCGTGGGCCTCGCGCACGACGTCGGCCGTGGCCTCGACGTTCTGCTCGTAGTCGAGCGCGGACCCGTCGTACATGACCGAGGTGAAGCCCAGACGGACGGCCTCGCTCACGAGGGCACGGTCCTCGGCGTGATCAAGGTGGACGACGACCGGCGCGCTCGACGCCCGCGCGACGGCGAGCGTCGCGAGCGCGATCGGCTCCAGGCCGCCGTGGTAGCGCGCGGCGTTCTGGCTGATCTGCAGGACGACGCCCGTGCCCGCGCGGGCGGCCGCGGCGACGAAGGCCTCGGCGTGCTCGACCTGGATCACGTTGAAGGCTCCGACCCCGCGGCTCTCGGCGCGGGCCCGGTCGACGAGCTGGTGGGCGGTGACGAGCGGCATTCAGTCCTCCGTGGTGCTGGTGTCGGTCAGGTTCTCGGTGAGGACGCGGGCGCCGAGACGGCGCACGTCCTGGGGGTCGACCTCGCCCGCGACCGGCTGCAGCACCGCCGCGGCCGACGTGGCGACGGTCAGGGCCAGTCGCTCGGCCCAGGGCCTCCCGACGCTCACCGCGAGCGCCGCCATGGCCGCGTCGCCAGCTCCCGTCGGGTTGCCGTGCACGGGGACGTCGAGCCGCGCGCGGGCGGACGGGGTCGTGGACCCGGCCTCGAACGCCGCGAGGCCCTTCTCGCCGTCGGTCACGACGACGGCGCGCGCCCCGAGCGCCTGCAGCGCGGCCACGCCCTCGGCGAGGCCGGGCACCCCGGTCGCCTCGGCGAGCTCGGCACGGTTGGGCTTGAGGAGGTCGGCGCCCGCCCGGGCGGCCCACAGCAGGCCCGGCCCCGAGGCGTCGACGTGGACCGGGCAGCCGGCCTCGCGCAGCGACCGCACCAGGTCGACGAACCGGTCCTGCGTCGTGCCCGCAGGCAGCGAGCCGGAGATCGTCACGACCGACCCGTCCCCGGCGAGCCCGACCGCGGTGCGCACGAGCAGCGCCCACTCCTGCGCGGTGAGCGGCGCCCCGGGTTCGTTGAGGACCGTGGGGTGGCCGCCGTCGTCGGGCCCCGCGCGCTCCGGGACCACCGCGACCGCCTGCCGCAGCGCCCCCGCGACGGGCACGAGCGCGGCGGGCTGCCCCGCGGCCTCGAGGTCCGCCGCGAACGCCGGCCCGAGGAGGCCGCCCACGGGGGCGACCGCGACCGAGTCGCCGCCCAGCGCCCGCACGACGCGGGCGACGTTGACGCCCTTGCCGCCCGCGCGGGCCGCGACCGAACGGACGCGCAGCGCCTCGCCCGGGTCCAGGCGGTCGACGCCGTAGGTCACGTCCCAGGCCGGGTTCGGCGTGAGGCACAGGACCCGCCGGTCGCCCGTCACATCGGCTCCAGGTCGCTCGTGGACACGGCGTCCCACGCGAGGACGGTCGCGCCGTACGTGCCGGCGGCCGAGCCCAGCACGGCCGGGACGAGACGAGGTGCCGGGTGGATCGTCAGGTAGGACCGGACCGCGGCATCGAGGGGGACCATGAGGTCGTCGCCCGCGCGCACGAGCCCACCGCCGATCACGACGACCGGGAGGGCCAGGACGCGGACCATCGCGGCGACGAGCTCGCCGAGCCGGTCGACCGCGCGGTCCCACACCTCACGAGCCACGGCGTCCCCGGCCTTCGCACGGACCAGGACCTCGGCCGAGCCGGGCACCTCGTGGGCCGACGCGCCCGTGAGCTCGCGGTAGCTGCGCGCCATCCCGGCGGCCGACGCATAGGTCTCGGCGCACCCGCTGCCGCCGCAGGGGCACGACGTCCCGCCGCGCACTCCCCCGTGACCCAGCTCGCCCGCGAAGCCGCGCCCGGCGTAGACCTCGCCGCGCAGCACGATCGCCGCGGCGATACCCGTCCCGACCGACACGTACGCGTGGTCGGGCTCGCCACGGCCAGCGCCGAGCCTGGCCTCCGCGAGGCCGCCCGCGCGCACGTCGTGGCCGAACCCCACGGGCAGTCCCGTCGCGTCCGCGACGACCTGCCGCAGCGGCAGGTCGACCCAGTCGAGGTTCTCGGCGTTCCGCACGACGCCCGCGTCCTCGTCGACGACGCCGGGCACCGCGAGGCCCACGCCCCGCACCTGGTGGCCCTCCGGGACCTCGGCACGCAGGGCCTCGATCTCGGCCAGCACCACGGCGACCGAGGCCTCGGGCCCTTCCGCGGCGCGCGTGGGCGCCACGCGCTCGACGAGGATCTCGTCGCGGGCATCCGGGTGCTCACCGCGCGCGACCAGCGCGGACTTGATGTCGGTCCCGCCGACGTCGAGCGCGATCACCGCCGGGCGGAGCCCCGCCCCCGCCGCCGCCCTGCCGCGCGACGACGGCGAGGGCGACGACGAGGACCGGTGCAGCGACGGCGACGCGGGCTCCTGGACGGCGGGGAAGGCGACCTGCTCCTCCCCTGGCCTCATGATGCGACGTCCTCCAGGATGATCGAGCGCGTCAGGTGGCGCGGGGCGTCGGGGTCCAGGCCCTTGCGCTCGGCGTTCGCGACCGCGAGGAGCTGGCAACGCACGAGCGTGAGCTGCGCGTCCTCGTCGAAGCGGACCACCAGGGCACCGGTCCGGGCGACGTCCTCGACCAGCCCCGGGACCTCGGCGCCGAGCAGGAACACCGCGCTCGTCTCGTCGGAGATGCTGATCGGGCCGTGGCGGTAGTCCATGGCCGGGTACGACTCGGCCCAGGCGAGCGAGGCCTCGCGCATCTTGAGCCCCGCCTCGTTCGCGAGCCCCACGGCCATGCCGCGGCCCAGGAACGTGAACTGGGTGCGAGCCAGGACCTCGTCGGGGACCTGCCACCCCACGACGTCCTCGGCCGCTGCCGCGAGCGCCTCGACGTCGTCGCCGAGACCCGCGCGCAGGAGCGAGAGCGCGGCCGTCGCGAACCGGGTCTGGACCACGGACTGCTCGTCGGCGAAGGGCATCACGACCACGTCGTCCGCGGCCCGAGCTCCCGGGGACGTGGGATCCCCCACGATCGCCAGGGTGCGCTGACGGCCGCCGAGCACGTCGAGGAGGTGCAGGATCTCGGTCGTGGTCCCGGAGCGCGTGATCGCCACGACCCGGTCGTAGTCGCGGTCCACCGGGTACTCGCTGCCCGCGAACGCGTCGGTGACTCCTTGGCCCAGCTCCTCGCGGCGGGCCGCGTAGGCCTGCGCGACGAACCAGGAGGTGCCGCAGCCGACGATCGCGACGCGCTCGCCCGGCTGCGGGAGGGCCGCGGCACGCTCGGCCGCGAGGCTCGCGGCCTCGCGCCAGACCTGGGGCTGGCTCGCGATCTCGACGCTGACGTGGGAGGTGCTCATGGTGTCAAACCCTTCTGGTGGGGCC
>NZ_JBHUAD010000114.1:0-12685 GCF_042789955.1 Oerskovia sp. NPDC056781 | reverse complement strand
CTGCTGGCGCCCCACCGACCGGCTACCTCTCAGGCAAGGTCGAACCACTTCGCTGGGCGCACCACGAGGGGCTCAGCCCACCGTGCAGGCTGGCCCCATCGACATCCGCTCGGAGACGACACACCAAGTCGCTGGACAGCCCCCCACGTCGTCCGCTTCCTGCCACGGGCGGATCGTCACCGGTGCCCGATGCGCGGCAGGCCCGTTGCTACGACCTGCTGCTGTCACAACGACGAACGGCCCCACTCTGTCGAGTGGAGCCGTTGGTCAGGTGCGTGCGCCCGGAGGGATTCGAACCCCCAACCTTCTGATCCGTAGGAACACGGTGGCGAGCTCTCCCGCAGGATCCCGCGGTTCCCTTCGCGGGGTTCGCCCGGGAAACTGGCCCTCGGGCGAGGAGATCGCGTCGTTTGGCGGGGAGGACGGCGGGGAGCCGAGCGTCGGCATCGGTGGGCACACTCGGAGGCGCCGTACCGATAGCGGAGCACAAGAGGCTGTCGGAGTCCTGGGTCAAGGGTGGCCGCAGGCCATCGCAGCGCGACGCCGCAGGCGCCCTGGACGCAGGGCGGAGACGGCCGGATGCTCGGCTGTCGGTGCGGAGCCGGATGGCACGACGAAGGTGTCGGCAACCACCGACGACGTGAGGGCGGTCCCGGAACAGCTCGGGGCCGCCCTTCGCCGTGGCGGCTGGACAGGTGGGCCTGCGCCGCGGGGTGCGCGCAGCGAGCTTGCGAGCGGAGCGCGGGGCCCTGCGACGCCAGCCCACCCGGGAGGCCGCCCGCGCGGCGAAGCCGCGCGCTTGAGTCAGTAGCGAAAGTTCTCACCGACTCAGGGAATGCCATCCAGGGGGGACAACGCGAGGGTTTCAGTGCAATCTTGAGCATGGGGCGAAAGAACGGATCGAAAGTTCCTGGAGCTCTAACGCCCTTGACGCACGCGGGCCCTGTCCGCAATATACTCAGCGCGAATCCGTTCAACGTCAGCATCGACAATCGAGACCAGGTACGATACTGCCTCACCAGACCAAACGTGAGTAGCACCGTTGCTATGCTTCCACGCATACTTCGGATTAGACCGCAGCGGCTCCTTCCAGCAAATCGCCTGGAGATCGAACGAGGTGAGTTCTCTACCCGCGCGCTTCTCGTTTACCTTTTCCAGCAGCTTCGCAAAACTGAATGGGTGGGTTTGGTTCGGATCGGTCTTGCGCACAACCACCTGACCATCACCGGTTGCTGAAATCGCGACAACAAGGTCGGCACTCGTGATCTTCTTTGTCGACCGCATGTGAATGTCGTAGACGGTCGCAACGCGGGACATGTCTGCCCCCGCTCGCTCCGCAGTGTCCATGTACCCTCGGAGCTCCCCAATGAACTGCTCAACTTCTGCGACCATCGGTGCACTCTTATCCACCTTCATGAACTTAACCACGTCCGCAGGAGCAGTTGCGCCAAGTGGAAGGAGTTGCCATGTTATCGACTCAGCAAGATCCTTCTGGAACTTTTCGAGCATGAAGTCACGGAAGTTCAGGACGTTCTGCTGGAGAAACGGATAGATCACCGCCCCGAGGCCCTGAGCATTGTAAAGATGGATTGCACGGTCGCGATACTCAGACAGCGCCTTGATGTTTGCCGTGATCGCGGGGCCGTCGATACTTTTCGGCCACAGCGCGTGTCCATTCAATCGACCGAGCGCATCATCTAGAGTGACCGATCGGTAGCGCTCCCCGCGCTTCTTTGTATAGAAGATCGATCGATTCTCCCGCCGGAGCGCCGCCTTCAGTGCGAGTTCCCAGGCGTTGACAACTAGCATCACCGTAACTTCGTCACGATAAGTCATCCGAGGCTTATTATAGACCTCAATCGCAGACAGCATGGCCGCGAGCGAGTTGTCAACCAGGCGTTTGATTGAGACATACGGCGCACCCATCAGACGGCGTCCGACACAATCCGAGCAGCATTGCGGACCTTAGTCGGTAGCCCCTGGAGCAGCAGTTCGTATCGCTTCACGATAGCCTTCATGCGGTCTGCCTCGGTGGGACGCGACAGCCCGTATAGCCCATCGATTTCCGCATCGAGTGCTTGATGCCTGCGACGGAGGCCGCGCGGCATGGCGAGCGGGTCATACATCGCGGCAAGAGTCTCCCCGATCGCCTCCCGCTCGTCGAGAATCCCCCGAACCGCCACTTCAATCCTTGCCTGTTGCGCGACGTTCGGGACCACGAAGGGAAATGGGAAGTACATCAAGCCGGGGCTGATCGAGAAGTCGGACTTGAGCCTCCCAGCATATGTCCTAATCCACGCCATGAACATTGAGGATTGGAGGTATCCAAAATGCCACAGCTCGTGCGTGTTCCACACGATCAACTTATTCCCGGCAATATCGTCCGGACCAAAGAACCGGCCGGGAATCCACTCCCGGTTCTCCGAAGAAACCTCAGGAAGAGCGATATATCGCCCCTCGGGTTGGCGGATCTGGGTGAACAACGCAGGTGTGTCCGCCTGCTGCTGAACGCTGAGAGTGGGCGACTCCAACCGAGCCTTCTTGACTTGCCGCAGCCGGTCGCGGAGGAGCCTGGACCCACGCAGGTCTGACGGAGGCGCGTCGACCAACCACAAGCACCACCGAGGCTGGACATTTCCGAGGAGTTCGTCGCCTTGGTAGAACCTGCGCAGGTACTTGGAAGCGATAGTGTCGTGCGCCAGCTCTGCGTACTGATCGACGGTGACCAGCAGCCCGCCCCTCCCGTCGGTGGGCTGCGATCCCTTGGAGGCCAACGGCATACCGTCGACCATTGGGCGAGACAACTTGACCGGCGCGAGATCCGCAGCATCGACAAGGTAGAAGTTGATGCGGCCCGGCTGGGTTTCGACGGGGTCGCCCTTCGCGTGCGGATAGTCGAACAGTTGCTTTCTTGAGGCTCTGTCCACTGCGGAGAATCCAATAATGACCACCATGACTGATGCCGCCTCTGGCGCCTCGGACGTCCAAAGGAACGTGCGGTGCCCGAAGTCAACTTTGAAGCCATAGCGATCGAACAGTGGCACGAAGGTTCGGGCTTGCTCGCCCTGGGTTAGCGAGTTGGTGGAGACGAAAGCCGCCCGACCCTTGGAGCCCTGCAGCATCGCGATCGCTCGTGCATACCAGCAGGCCACGTAGTCAAGGCGACCGGTGCGCAAATCTCGCGCATCGACACTCTCGAAGACGTGCGTTCTATCTTCCTGTTGGGCGGCGGTCATGCGGTTCATGCCGATGAATGGCGGGTTGCCCAGGATGATTAAATTGTCTGCCGACTGACCTGCGGCTAGCCCCGCTACTGCCCGCCAGTCGACGCGGAGCGCATTCTTTCGTGCGATCTTGGTAGAAATCTCGATAGGAAGACGGTCCGGCATTACACCGAACTCCTCCGCAAGCCTGATGTTCTCCTGGTGGTCTACGAGGAACATCGCGGTCTCAGCGATCATCGCCGGCCACTCCTCGATCTCGATACCTACGAACTGGTCCATGGTCACGTCGAGCATCGTGGAGGGATCGATGACGTCCTGCTGGAACCTCTGGCCGGGTGTCGTCGCGGCTTCCACGCGGAGGTCACGGAGCCGGATCATCACCTCAAGTTCAAGGCGTCGGAGTTCCCGGTAGGCAATAATTAGGAAGTTGCCGCAGCCGCAAGCAGGGTCGAGGAAGCGCCAGGTTCCGAGTTGCTTCTTAAACTCACGAAGGCGGCGAGCGTCATTCCTGATCACGTCGAACCTTGCGCGCAACTCGTCGAGAAACAGAGGCTGAACCACCCGCATGATGTTCTTTTCGGTGGTGTAATGCTCGCCCATCGTCCGCCGCGCCGTGCGGTCCTTGACCGACTGAAACATCGAACCGAACACGGCGGGGCTGATCTTGGACCAGTCGAACGCAGCCGCCTCCAGCAGTTTGGACCGCATCGATCGGTTGAAGAATGGGAATCGTACTTGCTCCGAGAACAGGTGTCCGTTCACATAAGGGAATCTGATCATCAACTCATCGGCGTGCCTCGGTCGGCGGTTCTCTGGCGTGTCGAGGATCGAGAACAGAGCGGCGAGTTGGGCACCAAGGTCGGACCCATCTCGCGAGGTCCGCGTCTCCAGCAACTCCAGGAACAATCCCTTCGACCACATACCCGTGTCATCGCCGAACATGAGGAACAGCAGGCGGGCGAGCAAGACCGAGGCGTCGTGGTCCGGGTACCCGTCCTGTTCCAGTTCCGCGTACAGCTCGCCCATCAACTTGGCGGCGGAGATGTTGGCGAGGGACTCCTGCTCATCCGAGAACTTCCGCTGCTCATACCCCGCAATGAACATGAAGCGGTCGATCTCTCGCTCCAGGTCATGGAGGTAGATCGTGACCGGTTGCGCGCCTACCTCACGCATGTCGAGGATCCGGATGCGCTTGAAGTCCGACGTGATCACAACCTGAGGGATGTTCTCCTGCTCCAGGTCGTCGAGGTAGTCGATCGCCTGGGCCTCAGCGGCGTCGAGGGGCTTGTCCGCCGACTTGTGCTCAACGACGAGTACGCCGGGCCAGTACAGGTCGATGCGCCCATCCTTCCCGGTGGACGTCCGTTTCACGTGCCTCTCAAACAGCGCGACCCTTCGCCGGTCCACTCCGAAGACCGCCAGGAACTCGTTCCAGAATGTCTGAGCCTCGGCCTGCTCTGAGGACTCGCCTGCCCATCGATGTGCGAACTCCCGCGCGTTCTGGCGGATCTCGTTCCAGGAGGGAAGCTTCGTGATGGACTGCGACTGTGGGGGCACGGTCCGGAGAGTACCGAATGCCGATGACATCGGCCCGCAGGCCCTCCGAGGCGGCACCCGTTGAGCGGAAATTCACCCGATACGTGCGGTCGGGGCAGTTGCGTCTATTCGAGTATGGTCACGACGCAGTCGTGAACGCTGGGCGTAGCGGCTAACACGTCAGGCCCATCAAGCGTGTAGGCGCTGCCGTCCAGGTGTGTGACCGTCGCGCCCGCGGCGACCGAGATTGCGATCCCTGCGGTGTCGTCCCAAGCCCGGTTCGCGTCGATGACGACCGCGTCGAGCCGGCCAGCCGCCAGCCACGCTAAGTCTGTCGCGGCGGAGCCGAGCATGCGAACGCGACCGACGGATGCAGCGAGCTTCCTGAGAAGGGCGAGACGCCGGGCGTTCTTCTCGTCACTGCTAGGGCCAGAGGCGAAGTCGCCGAAGGAGACGATGGCGTCACGGGTACGGGTCGAGACGTGCGCTGTCAGCCTCGGGCGGTGCTCGGACGGGCAGCCGTGGCGTCTCGACCTCAGCGGTCGGCACACGCTTGTCGTCGGCCGCACCGGCTCGGGGGAACAGCTCATGAGCACACTCACCGGCGAGTCACTGGTTCTGACGCAGGCCGAGGTGGCAGCCCTTCTCCGGATTCCGGAGACGACGTTGCAGGACCTCGCGAGGCGGGGGCACGGCTCGATCCCGCGCGCGTGGAAGGTCGGGAGAGCATGGCGGTGGCTCGCGTCGGACGTGGACGCGTTCATCGCCTCACGGGGCGAGCGGCAGGCACCGTGAGCGTCAAGAAGCGCGTCTACTCGTACACGGGCGACAACGGTGAGTCCCGCACGCGTACCGTCTGGCGCGCCCGCGTCTGGACCTACCCGCCGCACGGTCCCCGCCGGGAGGTCGAGGAAGAGTTCTCGACACGCGCCCAGGCCGACGCATGGGAGCGCAAGCAGCACGACTCGGCCCGAGGGCGAAACCTGGACCTCGAACGCACCCGGTTGTCCGACTCGGGACTCTGGGAGCGTGCCGAACCGGTCCTCCGACGCCGGCTCGCACCCCGGACGTTCAGCTACTACCGCGACGGGTGGAACGCACGCGTGATCAAGACCTTCGGCACCATGAAGGTCGGTGACATCTCCGTCGGTGAGGTCGAGCGCGCTCAGGCGGAGTGGGCACGGACCGGCAGCGTCCACACAGCGCGGCAAGCACGATTCGCCCTGTCGGCCGTGCTGGGCGTCGCCGTTCGGGACGGGCTGCTCTCCGCGAACTCCGCGAGGTCTGCGACGTCGTCGAACGCCGAGAAGCGCCACCGCCAGGAGCGCAAGGTCGGCATGACGCTCACCCCAGCGCAGCTCGCGTCCCTCGTCGAAGCGGTCCGTGAGCTGCAGAACGGTGAGCCCTACGTGGTGATGGTCGACCTCATGGGGTCCGCCGGACTCCGCTACGGCGAGGCTGCCGCGCAGGTAGGTGATGTCGACCTCGTGCGCGGGCTGCTCAGGATTCAGCGTTCCGTCTCCGAGATGACGAAGGACGACGGCGACCTCGCGGCCGGCTACTCGCGTGAAGGCAACCTGGTCTGGGGGCCACCCAAAGGGGGGCAAGAGCCGCCTGGTCCCGATTCCGAGGCACCTGGTCGGCCCGTTGAGTGAGTGCTCGCCAAGCAGCCCCGGTCAGCTCAGGTGTTCCGATCGGAGCGGACCGGCTACGTGATCCGGGGGAACGTCCTGAAGTCCAAGGCCAAGGCGACCAAGGGCAACGGAGAGACGGTCCAGGGATGGACCGCGTTCGTCGCCTGGCTCGGGTTCGCGGGATTCCGCGTGCACGATCTGCGGGCCACAGCCGCAACGAACATGCTCGCAGCGGGCGTCCCTCCGCACGTCGTGCGTGACATCCTGGGACACGAGGACATCAAGGTGACGAACGGCTACGCGCGGCCCCACGACGATGCGTTCACCCGGGCTGTGGAGTCGCTGGCGGCCTACTCGCAGCGGGGCGGTGTGTGACTGTGGCGGGGAACGCGACGGGGAGCACTCTCAATCAGCCCAGGAACGACGAAGGCGCGGCCCCTGGTCTCCCAGGAACCGCGCCGATTCGCGTACTGTGCGCCCGGAGGGATTCGAACCCCCAACCTTCTGATCCGTAGTCAGATGCTCTATCCGTTGAGCTACGGGCGCCCGGCTGTTCGTGATTTCTCTTGAGCAGCCGTCGAGAAGACTACAACGAGATTCGCCGGATACTCAAACCGATGCGGCCTGACCAGCCGCTTCGTGACGCACGACACCTTGAGCGCCTCTCGTCGAGGCTGCCTGACGGTCGGCGAAGCGCTCGACAGAGCACACCTCGGCGCGAGCACGCCCAGCAACATCGGACGTCATACGTCCTGTAGTCTCACACCAGCCGGCACGACCGCGCTGACGCACGCGGGCGAACGCCCGCGGACCGATCGCCCGCAGACGGAGGACCCCACCGTGAGACTCGCCCGGATCGACACCCCTACCGGCCCTCGCCCCGTCGTCCAGGACGGCGAGACGTGGGCCGTGGTCGTGGACCACCACGCCCCGGTCCTCGAGCGCACGGGCGAGACCCACCCCGTCGACGGCGCGCGCCTCCTCGCTCCGTGCGAGCCACGGGTCGTGCTCGGCATGGCGCACAACAGCGGTCCGGCGGACCGCCTCGTCCCGCCGCAGGCGTTCACCAAGTCGGCGCGCACCGTGATCGGCCCCGGCGAGCCCGTGCGCCTCGACCCGGCCGCGGGCAAGGTCGTGGTCGAGGGCGAGCTCGCGATCGTCATCGGACGGACCGCCCGCCACCTGACGCCCGAGCAGGTCCCCGGCGTGATCCTCGGCTGGACCGTGGGCAACGACGTCACGGCGTACGAGCAGAGCGCGCTCGACGACAAGTTCACGCAGTCCAAGAACGGCGACGGCTTCACGCCGCTCGGCCCGTGGATCGAGACGTCGATCGCGAGCCCGGGCGACCTCGCGATCGACGTCCAGGTCGACGGCGCCACGCAGGCCGAGGCGTCGACGTCGGGTCTCGCGTGGGACGTCGTCGAACAGCTCGTCTACCTGACGTCGCACCTGACCCTCGGCCCGGGCGACGTGGTCCTCACGGGGTCGCCGAGCACGTCGGCGCACGTGGTGCCGGGCCAGACCTCCTCCATCACGATCGAGGGCGTCGGGACGCTCACGAACCCGATCGTCTGACCTGACCGCCGTGGCTCAGCGCGGCGCCCGCCACCGTGGGCGTCGCCCGTTCGTGACCCACCGCAGCACCCACTCGAGCGGCCCATAGGCGTGCCGCCCGAGCCACCACCGGCTCACGACGAGCTGGGCCGCGAAGACGACCGCCACGAGCCCGAGCACCGCCACGGGCGCGACCTGGTCCACGAGCCCCAGCCCGTAGCCCGTGAAGACGAGCGCGAGCACGACCGACTGGCCGACGTAGCCCGTGAGCGCCATGCGTCCGGCCGGCGCGATCGAGTCTCGTACGCGCGGCGAGCGCCGGAACAGCGCGAGGCACCCGACGACGTACGCGGCGGTCAGGAACGGGGCGGTGAGCTGCCCGACGCCGAACGCGAGCGTCTCGAGCCCTCCTCCCGGTGCGCGCACCACGGTCCAGGCGTAGAAGATCCCGCCCGCCAGCCCGAGCGTCAGACCGAGTCCCAGCGACCACCGCACCGCGGCACGTGGCAGCACGCGGGCGAACAGCTCGTGCCGCCCGGCCGCGAACCCGAAGAAGAACATCGCGAGCGCGCTCGGCCCCTGGAGGAGGACGATCGCCGCCAGGACCTCTGTGCGGTGCCCCGCGGTGAAGGCGAACGTCTCCCCCGCGTCGCCCCCGAACGCGGTCGCCTTCGCGAGAGCCTCGCCGCCCCCCGCCCCCGGAGGAGCCGCCGCGTAGCCTGCGGCGAGCTGGAGCACTCCGAGCCCCACCCACAGGATCGCCACGGCCGCGAGCAGCGCGCTCCCGAGGACCACAGCTCGACGCGGGGTCATGTGCCTGGACACCAGGAGCACGAGGGCGAGCCCCGCGTAGACCACGAGGATCTCGCCGGAGTAGAGCGCGACGCCGTGCACCGCCCCCAGGACGGCGAGCCCGAGGACCCGCCGGAGCATCCTCCCCACGAACGAGACGCCGTCCCGCTCGGCCGAGGCCATCTGGAGCGTGAACGAGTAGCCGAAGAGGAACGAGAAGAGCAGGTAGAACTTGGTCTCGAACAGGGCGGCGACCCCGAACCGCACGGCGTGGTCGAACGGGTCGTCGAACGCGGGGTTCCCGCTCGCCGTCGCGTAGTACGGGTCCGCGAACGCCCACACGTTGACCGCGAGGATCCCGAGGAACGCAAAGGCTCGCAGCGCGTCGACGTCGGCGAGCCGTCGCCCCTGGCCCACCGGTCCCGTTGCGCCCGCTGAGCCCGTCCCGCCCACTGCCCCCGCAGCGCCGCGGTCCCCTGCCCCCGCAGGACCGTCGACGACCGCAGGTGCGCGTCCCGCCGCACCCCGCGCCCCCTGCCCCGCACTCACGACTCGCCCGCCAGGAGCGCGGTCGCCACGCGCCGCAACGTGGGGCTCTGCGCGCCGGCGTCGAACCCGGGGTCCGCGGCGACGCGCGCGAAGACGCCGTCGACCAGTGCCGCGAGCCAGGTCGCCCCTTCCTCGACGGACAGCGTCGTCGCGACCTGCCCGGTCCGGACCCCCGCGGCCAGCAGTGCGGCGAGGGCCGCGCGGAAGGCGCGGTCGCCGGCCTGCATGCGCTGCTGCACGTCCTCGTCGCGATGGGCGAGCGCGGAGATCTCGAGCGCGAGCCCGGCCGCGACGGGGTCGGACGCCAGTCGGCAGACCTCGTCGAGGAGCGCGAGCAGCGCCTCCCAGGGGTCGTCGGCGTGCGCGAGCTCACTCACCTCGGTCGCGGTGCGCTCGGCGTCCCGGTCGACGACGGCGAGCAGCACGTCGTGCTTGGTCGGGAAGTAGTGGAAGAGGTTGCCGGCGCTCATGCCCGCTGCTGCGCAGATGTCGGCCGTGCGGGTCGCGTCGTAGCCGCGCTCGGCGAAGCAGGTCTCCGCAGCGTCGAGCAGTGCTGACCGGCGAGCGGCACGCTGCTCCTCGTCGACCGTTCTCATGACCTCTCCTATCTTTGACTGAGCGCTCACTCAAAGATACAGCCCCCTCTGGGGCCGGGCAAGCCCCGTACGCCGCGAGGACGGCGACCGGTCCCCCCAGGGCATGACCCGCCGTCGGGCAGGTCCACACCGTGGCCGGACGCGGCGCACCCCGTCCTCGCCGAAGGATGGGAGCATGACGAACCTCGGCCCTGCCCCCTCGACCGGCTCGCCCCTCGTCGCCTCCGGGCTGACGAAGGTCTACGGCACCGACCACACCGCCACGCACGCCCTCGCGGGCGTCTCCCTCACGGTCTCGCCCGGCGAGTCCGTCGCCATCATGGGCCCTTCCGGCTCGGGCAAGACGACGCTCCTGCACTGCCTCGCGGGGATCCTGAAGCCCACCTCGGGCGCGGTGTCCTGGCGCGGCGAGGACCTGACGACCCTGAGCGAGGGCCGTCGCACGGCCCTGCGCCGCCAGGACTTCGGCTTCGTGTTCCAGTCGGGCCAGCTCCTGCCCGAGCTCCCCGCGGTCGAGAACGCCGCCCTGCCGCTCATGCTCGCGGGCACCCCGCGCGCCGAGGCCACGCAGGTCGCGGCGGCCTGGCTCGCGCACCTGGGCCTGGCCGGCATGGAGCAGCGCCGGCCGGGCGAGCTCTCGGGCGGCCAGGCCCAGCGCGTCGCGATCGCGCGCGCCCTCGTCGGGTCCCCCGGCGTCGTGTTCGCCGACGAGCCCACGGGCGCGCTCGACCAGGGCACGGGGGCCGAGGTGCTGTCGGTCCTCACGACCGCGGTCGAGGCGTCGGGCGCGGCGCTCGTGATCGTCACGCACGACGCGGGCGTGGCCCGCTACTGCTCGCGCACGGTCACGATGCGCGACGGCCGCATCTCGGGCGAGTTCCACGCGGCTCCCGCACAACAGGCCTCCCCGCAGGCCCAGGTGCCCGACGGCGCCACGCGCGCCGCGATGGCCGCGCACCCCGCGAACGGCTCACCCGCGGCGCAGCACGACCCGACGCAGGGAGCGGCCCGATGAAGGCCACCCTCGACCTGTGGTGGCTCCTGCGCCGCCGCAGCTCCGACAGCCGCGACCCCCAGGGGCTGACCAACGTCCTGGCGATCATCGCGTTCGCCGCGACGACCGCGATCCTGCTCGTCGTCGTCGGTGGCGTGGGGGCCTTCCTGGGGCGTGCCGGCGGGATCGAGGGCATGAGGGACGGGACGGGGGCCGACGTCACCTCGTACGACGTCCAGTACCCGGTCTTCGCGGCCATCGCCGCACTCCTCCTGCTCATCCCGCTCGTCACGCTGGGCGGGGCGGCGGCCCGTCTCGCCGTGGCCCGTCGGGACGCCCGTCTGGCGTCCCTGCGTCTGGCCGGGGCGACGACCGGGCAGGTCGCGACCCTCACGGTCCTCGACGCGGCTGCTCAGGCGCTCGTGGGCGCCCTGGTGGGGCTCGTGGGCTACGCGGCCCTGCTGCCGCTGGTCGCACAGCTGCGCTTCCAGGGCCGCACGTTCGAGATCTCCGAGCTGTGGGTCGGCGTGCCCGCGCTGCTGCTCGCGGTCGTGGGCGTCGTGCTCGTCGCCCTGTTCTCGGCGGCCGTCTCGCTGCGCCGGGTCGCGATCACTCCCCTGGGCGTCGCGGCCCGCGTGACACCGCCCGGCATGAAGGCCGTGCGGCTGATCAGCATGGGACTGGCCTTCGTCGCCATGATCGTCGCGACGAACGTGTCGTTCGGCAGCGACGCCGTGGGGATCACGATCCTCGTGCTGGTCCTCGTGGCCGGGTTCGCGACGCTCAACGTCGTCGGCCCGTTCGTCATCTGGGTCGTGGGGCGGATCACCGCTCACCGCGCGAAGGGGGTGCCGACGCTCCTCGCGGGCCGCCGCATCGTCGACTCGCCCAAGACGGCGTGGCGCTCGGTCGGCGGGGTCGCGCTCGCGACGTTCATCGCGGGCATGACGAGCATCTTCGCGCTCTTCGACCCGAGCATGGGCGCCGACGCGAGCGAGGCCCAGTTCATGGGCGACCTCAAGACGGGCGGCTTCCTCACGCTCGCGATCGCGGGCGTGCTGGCCGCGGTGTCGACGGGAGTCATGCAGGCGGGGCGCGTGATCGACCAGCGCGGCGAGTACCGCGCGCTGACCCTCGCGGGCACCGACCTCAAGACCCTCGACAAGGCGCGCCTGCGCGAGACCGTGATCCCCCTCGCGGCGAGCGTCGGCCTCGCGACGACCGGCGCCCTGATGTTCATGGCACCGATCATCGGGCTCAACGCCTTCGCGAACGTCGACGTGATGCTGCAGTTCCTGGCGTGCGTCGCGGGAGCCTCGGCGCTCGTCCTGGCAGGGGCGGCCGCGTCGCGGTTCGTGGTGCGGTCGGCCATGGCGGCCTGACGTCATGCGGTAGCCGATCCCGGGCTCTCGCCGCGCAGACCGGCGCCCGACGGCGGAGCTCACGTCCCGCCGTCGGGCAGCCGTGTGCGGGGGGTGAGGTCTCGGGGCGGCGCTTCGGGGCGCCGTTCCGGGCAACAGAAAAGGCCCCGGGCCTGACGCAGCCGGGACCTTCCTGAGCGGAGACGGAGGGATTTGAACCCTCGAACGGGTTGCCCCGTTACCACCTTAGCAGGGTGGCGCACTAGACCTGACTATGCGACGTCTCCATGCTCGGATGCTAGGCACCGAGCGTCGCAAGGCTACCTTCTCGGGGCGCTGCGGAGCAAAACAGAGGCGCGAGGGGCGGCGTTCCGCGCCCTGCCGCCCTCTGCCGCCACGCGTCGCCCCGGCCCAGCACGGCCGGAGCCGCCCTCCTCGTGGC
>NZ_JBHUAD010000113.1:0-12721 GCF_042789955.1 Oerskovia sp. NPDC056781 | reverse complement strand
CCCTCCGTGGTCGGAGGGGGCGCCCCTGCGGTCGGTCACGCGGTCGGGCCGTGGGCGGTCAGCGGTCCGTGCTGGTCGACGTCCGACGACGCCCGGCGAGGACGAGACCCGTACCGGTCAGGACGATGAAGGCTCCCGCGACGGCGAGCAGGCCCGCGTTCACGCCTGTCGTGGCGAGGTCCGCAGCCTCGGTCCGCTGGGCCGCGGCGGCCACCGGGACGGTGTCCGTCAGGCCGAGGTTCGTCGGGTCGGTCGAGGCGACCGTCCGGACGGCCCCGTCGGTCCCGACGAAGATCGGGTCCACGGCGTCGGTGGTCTCGACGACAGGGGTCGTGGGGTCCTCGGGCACGACCGGGTCCGTCGGGTCCTCGGGCACGACCGGGTCCGTCGGGTCCGTCGGGTCCTCGGGGTCCGTGGGGTCCTCCGGCGTGACGGGGGCCTCGGGCTCGTCGGCCAGGCTGATGCCGATCCAGTCCCACGCGGTCGAGGGGCGGTCGAGCTCGCCCAGACCGATCAGCCAGTGCGGGAACGTCGACGGCATCCACTGGCCGTTCTCGTCGAACGAGCCCTCGCCGTGGTTGTTGTGGTCACTGCCCGTGTAGAAGTGCGGGCTGCCCTGCTCGGTGCCCTGCGCCGAGCCCCACAGCTGGAACTGCGGGAGCGTGGCGACGTCCAGGCCCGCGGGAACACGGACGAACACGCGCTGCCCCGGCGTCACGGACGAGACCAGGTTGCCGTTCGCGTCGACCAGGGTCACGCCGGCCGGGACGGCCCGGCCGTCGGAGGTACGCAGCTCGACGTGGACGTCACCCGTGCCGCCGACGAGCGAGGCCGTGAAGCCGTAGTCGGTCGAGCCGTCGGTGTTCCTGACGTAGCCGTGCGAGACGAAGCCGGGCTGGGGCATGACCACGTTCGTGTTCAGTGCCTGCTCGATGAGCCAGGCCGCGGTCTGCATCGTCGCCATCCGGTCGCTCAGGTAGCCCTGGTCCCAGGTACGGGTCCAGTCCTCCGCCTGCTGCCCGGCGAACTGGTCGAGCGCCTTCTGGCTCAGGGTCACGTGCCCGGCGTCGTCGACGTCGAAGAACAGGCCCATGATGTCGTGGCCGGTGGAGAAGTACCAGACCGCGAACTGCGTCGCCTCGTACGCCGTGTAGTCGGCACGACGGGCGTTCTGTTCCGCGACGGCCCGCTCGGCGTCGGCCAGGGTGATCCACCCGTTGTCGATGCTGTACTGGTAGTCGGCGATCGTGGCGGTGTCGGGCACGCTCACCCCCGCCCGGTCGAACAGCACCCGAGCGTCGGCGCCGCGGGCGGCCAGGTCCGCCCCGCCCTTGTAGCCGTTGACGAGCACGGTCTGCTGGGCCGACGTGTTCTCCCAGTGGATGCCCTCGGCGTCCGGGGTCACGGTCTCGTCGCCCGACCACACGTGGTACCAGTAGTTCGCGATGTCGCGGTCGTAGACCATGTGGATCGTGCCGTCGTCGTCCGTGAGCGAGTGGTGCAGGATGTGCAGCTGGGGCTGACCGCTCCACCCCGCCCAGTCACGGCCCGACGTCGTGTCACCGGTCTCCAGGAAGTACCAGTAGTCGCACGAGAAGCCGTTGTGGTAGCTGTCCTCCCAGTGCGGGTGATAGTCCGCGTCGGGGTAGACGGGGGCGGACTGCAGCGCGCCGAACGCGGACGCGGCGGCCAGCGGGGTGCCGGTGGTCTCGCCCACGGCCGACGCGTCCGTCGCCTGCTCGACGACTCCCGCCTCGGTCGCGGTCTCGCCCCCGGGATCCGCTGCGGGGGTCTCGGCGACGGGCGCGTCCTCCTCGACGGGGGCCTCGGGCGCCACCTCGGCGGGAGCAGCCTCGTCGACCGGCGTCGCGGGAGCTGCCGGAACCTCGGGTGCCGCGGGAGCCTCGGGGGCCGGTGCGACGACCGGGTCGACCGGCGTCGTGCTCTGCGAGGCGGGGGCCTCGGCGGCAGGGGCTTCCACGACGGGCGCGGCCTGCTCGGCGGGCGCCTCGGGGTCGGTCGTCGTGGGGGTGCCGGCCTCGGGGACGTCTGTCCCCTCGGCGGCGAATGCCGCAGCCCCACCACCCAGCACGAGCGCGGCGGAGACAGCAGTGGTGGTGACGGTGCGAAGAACCTTCATGATCGTCGAGCTCCTACGTGATGGGTGTGTGCGCTGATCGCGCCCTGACCCCTCTACGTTCTCGCCCGGCAGGGGGTCCCCGACTCACCCCTTCGGACCGACCAACCTCATCCGAACGTCTCGACCTGCGCCATCGCGTGCGACCCGACAGTGCCTCGCCACGGCCCCGTCACGGCCAGGTCACGCCGTGGCGCGCAGCCCCCGTGCGACCGCCACCAGACACCCCGCGCAGGCAACCGCGACCACGGCGAGGAGCACCGTGTACCCGGCGAGCGCCGTCGCCCCGGCCAGGGCCACGGGCAGCAGGAAGCCCACGTAGGACAGGCTGTAGTAGACGCCCGTGAGACCCGCGAGGTCGGTGGGCGTCGCGATGGCCTGCACCTCGATCAGGCCGGCCACCACGCAGATCCCGTACGCGGCGCCGAGCGTGACCGCGGCGAGCCCGCCGAGCACGGGCGACAGGACGGTCCCGTTGGTCGCGGCGAGCGCCGTCCCGAGCAGCATCAGGCCCATCCCGACGACGAGCGCCCGTCCCCTCGTGGCCCGGTCGATCGCCCCGACGAACGACTGGACCACCGCGCCCGTGCCGAGCGTGAGGACCGTGAGCAGGGTCGCGTAGGCCAACGACAGGTCACCGGTCTGTTCGGAGACGAGCTGCGGCATGACGGCGTAGGCGATCCCGGCCGCTCCGAAGATCCAGGGCGCGGCAGGCACGACGACGCGCAGGAACCGGCGGTGCGCGGCAGCGGGTACGCGGAGGTCGGCGAGGAGCGAGGTCGTCGACCGGTGTCCCCCGATCGTCTCGGTGGCGGTCGCCAGCAGGGCGAGCGCGACCACGCTGAGGGCGACGTGGACCACGTAGGGCGTGATCGTCGGCCACGGACCCCACTGGGCGAGCACGCCCGAGACCCCGGCGCCTGTCCCGAACCCGAGGGTCAGGGACAGCGACGGGCGGCGAGCCCCGGCCGTCGGGTCGGTCCCCAGGTCGAACGGCGCGCTCGACAGCTCCTTGACCCAGCTCGTGCCGACCGACATCGCGACGCCCACGCTCAGTCCGGCGAGCAGGCGCCCCAGGCAGATGACGACCTCGCTGCCGAAACCCAGGGCCAGCAGGATGCTGGCCCCGATCCCGCCCAGGACACCGACGACGGCGAGCGGCTTGCGCCCGTACCTGTCGGACAGCGGTCCGGCCACGAGCAGGCCCGGCACGAGACCGAGGACGTACATCCCGAGGAACAGGTCGACCATGACGACGGAGTAGTTCCCGAGGTCCTGGTACATGTGCAGGAGCGGCGTGAAGTGGTTCCCACCCCACGCCATGACGACGAGGGCCGGGGCGACACGCAGCCAGCCGGGGAACGAGCGGTGGCGGTTCATGATCTTTCTCGGGGACGAGGACGGTGGGACGGCAGCCCGTCGACGGGCACGGCACGGCCACGACAGGTGGCCGAGCGGGAGGGCGAGGTGGTGGTGACCAGGCGGGCGACGCGCCCGTCAGCCGTAGTTGCCTCGCTGGACGTGCGCGCGCAGCGCGGCCTCGTACGCCGGTGCGTCCCCGGCACGAGCCAGCGTGGCGAGCACACGGTGGTCGGCGAGGAGTCGCGTGGGCGAGGTCGCGTCGCGTCGGACGGCACGGTGGGTCAGGAGCTCGAGGCGCGGGCCGAGCTGCGCGAAGAGGTCTTCGATCACGTCGTTGTCCCCCGCGCGGATGACCCGGGAGTGGAACGCGAAGTCGGCCTGCGAGAAGGCGAGCAGGTCGCCGTCGTGCTCGGCGACCACCTGCTGGGCGACGAGGTCTTCGAGGTCGTGCGCGACGTCGTCGGGCAGGGGGTTCCCGTCGAGGGCGCGGATCGCGGACGACTCGAGCATGATCCTGACCGCAAGGAGGTCTGCGACCTCCTTGTCCGCGACCGTGGCGACGACCGCTCCCCGCTTGGGGAACAGCGTGAGCAGGCGGCACGTCTGGAGCTGGAGAAACGCCTCGCGGACGGGGGTGCGACTGATGCCGAGCTCGTCGGCGACCTCTCCCTCGGTGATGAGCGCCCCGGGCGCCGTCTCGCCCGTGATGATCGAGGCGGACACCGCGGCGAAGGCACGCTCGACGGCGCTGGGGGCCTGGTCGTCGGACTTCCTGCGAGGCGACATCTTGCGACCATAGCACCTTAGATACAAGGGGGCACCCGGCTACGTTCCGGTCACGTTCTGGCGCGCCCGGTCGCCCGTCCCCGGGAGCACGCATAGCCTCGTTCGACCAGCCGACCGACCGGATGGAGCATTTCGTGCAGAAGACCCAGACCGATCCCGACGAGTACCTGACGACCCTTCCCGAACGGTTCCGTGACGACGCCCTGCGCCTCGACGCCGCGATCTCGGAGGTGATGTCGGGCCGCTCCCGGGTCCTGTGGGAGGGCGTCTTCTGGGGCGGGACCGACCAGCGGATCGTCGGGTACGGCGACCTGCTCCAGCCGCGCCCGCGCGGTGGGAGCGTCGAGTGGTTCGTCGTCGGCCTCGCCGTGCAGCAGAACTACCTCAGCGTGTACGTCAACGCCGTCGAGGACGACCAGTACGTCGCGCAGAAGTACGCGCACACGCTGGGGCGCGCCAAGATCGGCAGCTCGAGCGTGGGCTTCAAGTCGCTCGCCGACATCGACCTCGACGCGCTGCTGCACCTCGTGCGGATCGCTCGGGCGCAGACGGCGTAGCGCGCCCGGCCGCACCGCCGAGAAGTGAGCTGGCGCCCCTGGATCTCCGGATCCTGGGACGCCATCTCACGTCTCGGCAGAGGTGGGCCTACCGCTCCGCCGACGGCGCGTGCATCTCGACGCTGATCTGGCTCGCGTCGAGCACCTTGAGCGTCTCGTCCATGGCCCCCGAGCTGTAGGTGCCGTGGTCGCGCACGTGCAGCAGCTCCGCGCGCTGCGCCGCGAGCACCGCGAGCCGCAGCTCGCGGTACTGCCGGTGCTGCTCGTCGGCCTCGGTCGCCTCGCGGTCCACGAGGTCGTCGTGCGCGATCTCCTGGCGTACGCGCTCGATCGTCTCGGGCGCGTAGGGCGTCCCGTCGGGGCGCGCGAGCCCGGGCGCGTCGATCGCCTCGGAAGCGACGCGCGAGAGCTCGCCGAGGAGAGCGAGCCGCTCGTCGTTCTCGGTCGACGTGTCGACCGTCAGGTCGAGGCGCCGCACGACCCACGGCAGCGTACCGCCCTGGACCAGGAGCGTCCCGGCCGCGACGAAGAACGCGATGAGGACGAGCAGCGCCCGGTGCGGGGTGTCGGCCGGAAGGGACTGCGCTGCCGCGAGCGTCACGACGCCGCGCATCCCGGCCCACACGAGCAGCACGCCCTCGCGGCGCCCGAGCGGTTCGGCCGCCAGGTAGTCGATGTCGGCGATGCGGCGCGTGAGGAACGTCTGGACGCGGGCCATGCGCGTCTGGACGCGCGGGTCGTCGAGCGAGGGCGCCTCCCCCGGACCCGTGCTCCGCCCAGGGCCGCCGCGCGCCCCGGCGAGCCCGCCCGGGCCGCCCAGGCCGGGGACGCGCACGCTCGTCCGGTCCGCGCCCGGACCGCCGTCCGCGGCAACCTCCTGACCGCCTGTCGTGGCACCTCGCGGCATGCGGCGCCGCCGTCTCCCTCGGCCCGGCCCGCGGTCCTCGACCGTCGGCAGCTCGCCGCGGTCGAGCTTGTCGGTCACGGCCGAGAGCTTCTCGCGCACCTCGGGGTTGCGCCGGTTGGAGCGCTTCATGAGCCACAGCAAGGCCGCGACGAACACCGAGCGCAGCGCGACGACCACGACCGCGGCCAGGAGCGCGAGCCCCGCGGCCGTCCACAGGCTGCCGTGCTCCTCGCGAACCTCCTCGACGAGGCCGAACACCTCGAGCCCCATGAGCAGGAAGACTCCACCCTCGAGCAGGAGCTCGACGGTCCGCCAGTTCGCCTTCTCGGCGATGCGGTCCTGGGGGCTCAGGTGCTTGGGCGCGCCGAGGCCCGTGACGATGCCGGCAGTGACGACGGCGACGAGCCCCGAGGCGCCCAGGTGCTCCGAGGGCAGGAACGCGATGAAGGGGACGACGAACGAGATCGCGGTGTTGGACGTGGCCTCGCGCACACGCGAGCGCAGCCACAGGTTGGCCTTGCCGACGAGGAAGCCGATGACCACGGCGACCGCGACCGCGTAGACGAAGTCGCCCGCGACCTGCCCGACCGAGACGGTCGCGGCCGTCGCCGCGATGGCCGAGCGCAGCAGCACCAGGGCGGAGGCGTCGTTGAGCAGGCTCTCGCCCTCGAGCACGGTCACGACGCGCGGCGAGACGCCGGCCTTCTTGACGATCGAGGTCGCGACCGCGTCGGTCGGGCTGATGATCGCGCCGAGCGCGATGCCCGTCGCGAGCCCGATCCCCGGGACGAGCAGGTGGAACAGGAAGCCGAGCACCACGGCGCTGATGACGACGAGCACCACGGACAGGCCGCTGATGGCCTTGAGGTCTCGTCGGAAGTCCATCGCGGGCATGCTCACGGACGCCGAGTAGAGCAGCGGGGGCAGGACGCCCGCGAGGATCCACTCGGGCTCGACCTCGACGGCCGAGACCGCGGGCAGGAACGACACCGCGACGCCCAGGAGCACGAGGATCAGCGGGGCGGCGACCCCGAGGCGTGGTGCGAGCGCGGTCACGCCGACGACCGCCAGGACGCCGGCGATCAGGTAGGGGGCGAACTCCATGGGCTTCTCGTCTCGTTCGGGGAATTACTTCCTATCAGACGAAGCATCTGCGCCCCGCACCGCTACGCGTCGCGCGGAACCCACTCCGCCGCCTGGTCACGTGCGGCGCGCAGCATCGCGACGGCCTCGTCCTGGTTGACGCGCGCGAGCGCGAGCGCGCTGAGCTGGAGCGAGAGCAGCAGGCGCGCGCGCTGCTCGACGGCACGGCCCGCGAGCGCCGGGTCCGCGGCGCGCAGCGCCCCGACGAGGGCGTCGGCCAGCTCGGCGCGGTAGGCGTCGACCGCGGCGCGCAGCGCCTCGTCGTGCCCGGCGGCACCGGTCGCGCACCCGACGAGGAGGCAGCCGAGCCGCGGGGAGTCGGAAGGGAGCCGCCCGACGGCGGAGGCGAGCCGGTCGAAGTACGTCACGACGGCGCGTCCGGCCTCGGGTGAGGCGGCGCTCCCCTGACCTGCTTCGACGAGCGGGCGCAGGCGCGGCCGGATCACGGTGTCGAGGTAGTCGTCGACGGCGGCGTCGAACAGCCCGCGCTTGGAGCCGAACGCGTGGTAGAGGCTCGACCGGTTGAGCCCGGTGGCGCGCTCGAGGTCCGGGAGGGATGCTCCGTCCAGGCCCTGGTCCCAGAACACGTCCCGGGCCGCCTGGACCACCGTGGTGGTGTCGAACGACTGCGACCTGCCCATGTGGACCGCCTCACCTTCCGCTTCTCGAATTGCACCGACCGGTACACAACTGTACCGTCGATTAGTAGACCGATCAGTTCAGAACGTCGTTCCCGTCGGCAGCGGCAGGCACGAGAGCCCGCCCCTCACCCAGGAGGACACCCCCATGACCGCGACAGCACTGGTCTTCGCCGGCCTCGCCGCGCTGATCCACGTCTACATCTTCGTGCTCGAGTCCGTGTCCTGGACCTCGCCGCGGACCCGCGCCACGTTCGGGACCACCGAGCAGGAGGCCCGCGCGACCAAGGAGCTCGCCTTCAACCAGGGCTTCTACAACCTGTTCCTCGCGGCCATCACCGCGATCGGCACCGTGCTGGTCACGAGCGGTCACACCGACGTCGGCGCGGCGCTCGTCCTGAGCGCGACGGGCTCGATGGTCCTCGCCGGGCTCGTGCTGATCGTCTCCTCGCCCGCCAAGGCCCGCGCCGCGCTCGTCCAGCTCGTCCCACCCGCGATCGCGATCGTGCTGCTCGTGATCGCCCTGGTGTCCTGACCGCCACCGGGCCCCGCACACCGACCACCCCGCTGCCCGAGCCACCACCCCCGCCGCACCGGCCCACCCGGCTGTTGCGACGCCGTCGGGCACGCTCCCGCAGAACCGCAACCGAAGGAAACCCCGACGCATGACCTCCTCCACGCAGATCCAGCTCGTCGCCCGCCCCACCGGCTGGCCCACGCACGACGACTTCCGCACCGTCCAGCTCGAGCTCGGTGAGCTCGCCCCCGGCCAGGTGCGCGTCCGGAACGAGTTCGTGTCCGTCGACCCGTACATGCGCGGGCGAATGAACGACGTGAAGTCCTACACGCCGCCCTTCGCGCTCGGCGAGACCATGACCGGTGGCGCCGTCGGGCGCGTCGAGGCCTCGACGGCCGAGGGCATCGCGGTCGGCGACGTCGTGCTGCACCAGCTCGGGTGGCGCGACGTGGCCCAGGGCGACGCGACCGCGTTCCGCGTGGTCCCCGAGATCCCGGGCGTGCCACTGTCCGCCTACCTGGGGATCCTGGGCATGACCGGTCTCACCGCGTACGTCGGGCTGCTCGAGATCGCGGGCCTGGGCGAGGGCGACACCGTGTTCATCTCGGGCGCTGCGGGGGCCGTGGGCACCGCCGCGGGCCAGATCGCACGCCTCAAGGGCGCGGGCCGCGTCGTCGGGTCCGCCGGGACCCCCGAGAAGGTCGCGCTCCTGACCGAGCGCTACGGCTACGACGCGGCGTTCAGCTACAAGGAGGGACCGGTCGCCGACCAGCTCGCCGTGGCCGCACCCGACGGGATCGACCTGTACTTCGACAACGTCGGCGGCGACCACCTCGAAGCAGCCCTGGGCGCGTTCAACGACTTCGGGCGCGCGGCGCTGTGCGGCGCGATCTCGCAGTACAACGAGACCGAGCCCGCGGCGGGCCCGCGGAACATGAGCAACATGGTGACGCGCAGCCTCATGCTCCGCGGCTTCACGATCGGCCACCACCTCGAGCACTTCCCCGCGTTCTCGCGCGACATGGGCGCGTGGCTCCAGGCCGGCGACGTCGTGTTCGACGAGACCGTGGTCGACGGGATCGAGAACTCGGTCGACGCGTTCCTCGACCTCATGCGCGGCGCGAACACCGGCAAGATGGTCGTGCGCGTCTGAGGTTCTCGGGCCCGCGCCGTCGCGCCCGCCCGGTCAGGGGCCGCGCCTAGAACGCCACCGAGTGCGTCCTGAGCGCGGCCTCGTCGCGCGCGGGCCGGGCCCCCGCCGGGCTCTCCTGCCCGACGGCGCCCCGCGCCCCGACCGGACGCGTGACCCCGCGCTGGTCCAGGATCGGGCGCACACCCTCCGCGAACCAGTGCGCCTCCTCAAGGTGCGGGTACCCCGAGAGCACGAACTCGTCGAAGCCCGCCTCGTGGTACTCCTGCACGAGGTCGGCGACCTCCTCGTGGCTGCCCACGAGGGACGTCCCGGCCCCGCCGCGCACGAGCCCCACGCCCGCCCACAGGCCCGGGTGCACCTCGAGCGACCGGGAGCGGCCGTCGAAGCGGCCGTCGTTGAGCGCGGCCATGCGCCGCTGGCCCGTCGAGGACGACGAACGGAACTGCGCCCGCGCGGCCGCGACCTGCTCGGGCGACCACGCATCGAGGAACTTCTCGGTGACGCCCCACGCCTCGGCCGACGAGTCGCGGCTGATCGTGTGCAGGCGGATGCCGAACCGCAGGGTCCGCCCCCGTTCGGCCGCGAGCTCGCGCACCCGGTCGATCTTCGCCTTGGCCTGCGCCGGCGGCTCTCCCCACGTGAGGTAGACGTCGGCGTGCTCGGCCGCGACGGGCAGCGCAGCCTCCGAGGAGCCGCCGAAGTAGATGGGCGGCGCCGGGTCCGGCGGCACCGGGACCCGGCCGTCGCGGATCCGGTAGTGCTGCCCGTCGAGATCGAGCGGCTCGCCCGAGAACAGCCCGCGCACCACCGCCAGGAACTCGGCCGTGCGCGCGTAGCGCTCGTCGTGCTCGAGCCAGTCGCCGAACCTGCGCTGCTCGCTCTCGTCCCCGCCCGTCACGACGTTGAGCCGCACGCGCCCGCCCGAGAACCGCTGGAGCGTCGCTGCCATCTGCGCGGCGAGCGTCGGCGAGACCAGGCCCGGGCGGAACGCGACGAGGAAGTGCAGCCGCTGCGTCTCGCGCAGCAGCGCCGCGGTCGTCAGCCACGCGTCCTCGCACCACGTGCCGGTGGGGGTCAGGACGGCCTCGTAGCCCAGACGGTCGGCCGCGCGGGCGACGTCGGTGAGGTAGTCGAGCGTCGGGGCCCGGAAGGCCTGCGCCGTCCCGGGGGACGTCGCCGCGTGCGACGACCCGACGACGGTGCGCCCGTCCCCCGACGTCGGCAGGAACCAGTGGATCGCCGCGGTCATGTCTCCTCCGTCCGGCGCGGACCCTCCTGCGGACGGCCCTCGTGGGCCCGGCGGGCCGGCGGGTCGAGGAGGTCGTGGGTCACGCGCGTCGGCGGACCGTAGGCCGGGGTACCGGGCGGGTCAAGCAGTTCGGGGGAACCTCTCGCGGGCTGGGACGCAGTGCGCGCTCGCCCAGGAACGCGAAAGCCACGATCGCCAGACCCACGTAGAGCGGCACCAGCAGCAGGACATCGGGGCTCGCCAGGTCGACCTCGACACCCGTCCCGCTCGCCGACAGCACGACCCGGTTGACCGTGAGGAACGCCAGGTGCGCACCGACGCACGTCCACACGCTCGCCGTCGGGTCCGCCTCGCGCGCGTAGGCGAGCATGAGACCGAAGACCGCGAGCAGCATGAAGTACGAGGCCGGGTCCTCCCCCGCTGGTGCGACGCCCCACGGGAACGTCTCGACACCCAGCAGGCGCGTGAGTCCGGCGCTCACCACGACGGACGTCGAGGCGGCGGTCAGGAACAGGGCCGTCGTGACCGCGATCGCGACCCTGCGCGCATACCGGGACCGGAGCGTCGTGAGCACGTAGCCGCGCAGCGAGACCTCCTCGGGCACCGCCTCGTAGAGCAAGGCGATCAACGTGTTGGTCGTGAGGAAGAGCAAAAGGTCCCCCGGCTCGACCGCTCCCCAGGTCAGCCACCCCGCGGCGGTGGCCCCGCCCAGGACGACGACGGCAGAAGCGAGCACGACGCCGAACCCGAGGCCGGCCGTCCGGACCGCCGTGAGCGGGCCGACCAACCCGATGCCGCGCAGCGACCGGCGGTCGAACCGACGCCGGAGGAACAGGATCGTCGGGACGACCAGCAACGTCACGAGCAGCGCGGGGACGAGGCGCGCGAGGAACCCGTCGAGTCCCCAGAGCTCCGCCGCAGCGATGCCGAGCGCGACCGAGGCACCGAGCCCGACGCCCATGACGGCCGCGCCGAGCACGGCGCGGGCGAGCGCGTGCGGGAGGGGTGGTCCGACGGACGCGGACGAGGCTGCGTGCGAGGTATCGGTCGAGCCAGGGGCCGTGCTGGGCGTGGCGGGAACCGCGTCGTCGGGGACCATCGGCCCATCCTGCCGTCGGCCTGCGCGCCACGCCAGGCCTGGCCTCGGCGGGTGCGGCTCCCGCCGACCTCCCCCGCAGGAGGGAGACAGGGTCCGTCGCGCGCCGGTGCCACGCCCAGGGGCGGACCCGCAACAATCGTCGACATGGTCACCGCCGCCCGGGCCCCTGGGCCCATCGCCTCGCCGCCGCCACCCGAGGGCGCACCCGACCGGTCGCGGACGACCGGAGCCGCCGCGACCGAGCGCGAGGACTGGCGTCCCTGGATCTTCCCCGGCGTGCTCGCGCTGCTCGTCGGGCTGTTCACGCTCGTGACCCCGATCCAGCTGCCCTCTGACGGCAGGCTCTGGACCAACATGATCGCGAACCCCACGCTCGTCGTGCCCGTCATCGCGCTCGGCAGCCTCTCAGCCGTGGTGGGGGTGCTCGTCGCGCGCCGGTCCACCCTGCTGGCCTGCGTGCTCGCCGGTTGGCCCTTCCTCCTCCTCCCGCTGATCGGCACGTTCGTCTGGGCCTGGTGGCTCGCACTTCTGGCCATAGCGGTCGTCGCGGCGCACGACACGTGGCACCGCTCGCTGCTCCCGTTCGCACTGGCCACCGGCATCGTCGCGATCTACTGCGCCTCGGGCGTCCCTGCCATGCTGCCGATCGGCCCAGTGACGTCCGGCCGTGAGAGCGACGTGACGTTCGTGCTCTACGTCGTCATGTCGTTCGCTGCGGTGGCCACGAGCACCGCCGTCGGTGCGGGGCAGCGCGCCCGCCTGCGCACGGCCGCCGCCGCCCGCGTCTCCGACCAGGCCTTCGCGGTCGAGACCGTCGCCGTCGAGCGGGCCCGGATCGCGCACGACCTGCACGACGTCGTCGCACACCACATCTCGCTCGTCGCCGTCCGCGCGGAGTCGGCGCCGTACCTGCACCGGTCGATGGACGCCGAGGCCAGGGTCGTGCTCGCGGACATCGCCGGGCTTCATCACCGAGCAGACCGTGAAGTCGCACGTGTCGGAGGTGCTCCGCAAGCTCGGGTGCCGCGACAGGGTGCAGCTCGTGATCGCGGCGTACGAGTCGGGGCTGGTCGGGTCGTCGGAGCGCGGATGACCGCGGGCGGCCCGATCGTCGGAGACGCGCGTCGAGTGTGCAGTTCGGGTCGTCAGACGTGCCCGGCGGACGACCCGAAC
>NZ_JBHUAD010000112.1:0-12820 GCF_042789955.1 Oerskovia sp. NPDC056781 | reverse complement strand
CGTCGACGTCGCCGACCCACCACGCACGACGGCACCCCGTCCGAGCCCCGGCCGCACACCTCGGGCGTGAGGCCTGCTCACAGGCGCACGAGGCTCCGCCCGTGCGGGTCCGCCCGCGCGACCGGGACGTCGTCCACGGTGAGCACGGTCCTGCCGTCGTGCGCCAGACCGGCGGAGGACTCCAGCACCAAGGACCCTTCGTTGGAGATCCAGGTCCCGTCGAGCCCGCGCATGCGCTCGACGAACCGCTGTCGAGGTGCCGGCTCGACGTACGTCAGCACCGAGCTGTGGAAGACCACCAGGTGCGCGTCGGGGGGCGCGGACCCCAGGAGCGCGTCGAGGTCGTCGAGGAGATCTCCGCGGACGAGGTGCGGTGGATCTGTCGCCACCAGTGCGCACGCCGCCTCGAGGCGCTCGCGACGGTCGTGGTGCTCGGGCCACACGAGAGCCCGCAACCAGGCGACGTCCTCGGGATCGCGGACGTCGAGAGGGTTGAGGTCGATGCCCGCTCGCCACACCACGTCGGGCAGCCGCGTCGGCGCCGCGCTCTCGTCGTCGACCGTGCACTCGATCACCACGGGCGAGGGACCCGTGACTGGGTCGAGCGTGACGCTGCCGTCCAGCGTGCGGTAGCGGTAGGAGTACCGGTCCGGGTAGAGGCACAGTCCTGCGGACGCCCCGACCTCGACGAGCGCGAGCGGGCCCTCGAGGCGGGCCAGCTCGGGCAGGAGGACTGCGCAACGCGCCGCTTCGTTGGTCTGGGTCGACCGGGCGAGCACGATCTCCACGACCTCGCACCAGTGCTGGAGGAGCCAGGGGCGGAACCGCTGGTAGACGTCGAGCGGGGCGCCTGCGGTGCGGGCCGCGGCGAAGACGAGGTTGGGCTGCCGCTTGCGAGCGGGCAGCGCCTCGATGAGGGTGAGCACGTGGTCGTCGCCCGCGATCGCGCGCGCCCACTCCTCGTACGACGGGGACGATCCGCGCGTCTCGATGTCGGCCCACCGCACGTATGCCTCCGCCAGCGATGTCATGCGCCCCGAGCGTAGCCGACCCGTCGCACGCCGCACACCGTATCGGCAGCACGTGCGCGGCCGGCTGCCCGGCGGCCACGGACGAGAGGGTGTGGGCGACACCCCCTACGATCGTCGCGTGATCCGAGTACTCCTGGTCGACGACGACGCGCTCGTCCGTACGGGCCTGCGCCTCATCCTGTCGAGCAACCCCGGCATCGAGGTCGTCGCAGAGGCGACCGACGGGGACGAGGCCGTCCCGGCGTTCCACGCGCACCGTCCGGACGTCGTGCTCATGGACCTGCGCATGGCACGCGTCCAGGGCATCGAGGCCACGCGCGCGCTGCGGGCCCTTCCCGATCCCCCCGTCGTGCTGGTCCTGACGAGCTTCGAGAGCGACACCGACGTCCTGGGTGCCCTGGAGTCCGGTGCGGGTGGCTTCCTGCTCAAGGACGCCTCGCCCTCCGAGCTCATCGGGGGTGTCCTGGCGGTCGCCGGTGGCGAGTCGGTGCTGGCCCCGCGCGTGGTCCGCTACGTGGTCTCACGGGTCGCGCAGGGGCAGGTGACCAGCGAGCGCCAGCGCGCCCGGGCACTCCTCGACCTGCTCACGGAGCGCGAGCGGGCGATCGCCCAGGGCGTCGCGGAGGGCTTGAGCAACGCGCAGATCGGCGAGCGGCTCTACTGCGCGGAGGCCACCGTCAAGACGCACCTGAGCCGCGCCATGACCAAGCTCGACCTGCCGAACAGGGTCGCGCTCGCGATCGCGGTCGAGCGCGCCCGCTGAGCGCACCGCCCCACCGCCCGGGTGCCCCGGTGCCCCGGTGCCCCGGCCGACGGTGCGGCCGACGGCGCGACGCGGTCGGGCCGTCAGGCCTGGAGCGCAGGCTCCTCGTCGCGCGCGACGGCGGCCTTCCAGTCGGCCTTCTCGGCGCGCCAGCCCTCCTCGGTACGCCCGCGGCGCCAGTAGCCGGACGCGGAGAGCGCCGTGACGGGCACGCCCCGGTCGAGGCGCACGTGGCGGCGCAGCGTACGCACGAACCCGGCGTCGCCGTGCAGGAACACCTGGGGCTGCCCGGGCAGGAACGCGAGCGCCTCGACGGCCTCGACGAGGACGTCGCCGGGCGCGCGGTCGGGGTGGGCGTCCCGGTGGACCCAGCGCAGGTCGAGCTCCCCGGGGGACGCCAGGGCCTGCTCCTCCGCCGCGGAGGCGACCTCGACGACCGCGAGGACGGGCGCGCCGTCGGGCACGGCCTCGAGGGCAGCCGCGATGGCGGGAAGGGCGCTCTCGTCGCCCACGAGCAGGTGCCAGTCGTAGTCGCCCGACGGCGCGTAGTCGCCGCCGGGACCGAAGAAGGACATCGTGTCACCGGGCCGGGCGGAGGCCGCCCACGGGCCCGCGAGTCCCTCGTCGCCGTGCACCACGAAGTCGATCGCGAGCTCGCGGGCGACGGGGTCCCACGAGCGGATCGTGTAGGTGCGCATGGGGACGCGCCCCTCGGGGCCGGCCGCGGTCGGGAAGAGCAGCTTGACGTAGCGGTCGGTGTGCGGGCCGGGGTCGAAGCCGTCGAGCCCCTCTCCCCCGAGCACCACACGGATCATGTGCGGTGTGAGGCGCTCGGTGCGCACGACCACGGCGTGGGTCGCGACGCGCTCGGGCTTGCGGGGGGCGGGGTCGGTCATACGGTCCTCCAGGGTGCGCTCCGCCCGCGATGGCGAAGTGAGGCTAGCCTAACCCCGGATGCGCCGAGGGGTGACCGCCCGTCCAGGCCCGGCCACCCCTCGGTCCGCGAGAACAGGTCAGTAGCCCCCTGCTCCGCCCTCGGCCGGCTCGACCCCGTCGAAGCCCGCGAGCACCGCGGCGGTACCCGACAGGCCCAGGCGCGTCGCACCGTGCTCGATCATGGCGAGCGCGTCGGCGAGCGTGCGCACACCCCCCGAGGCCTTGACCCCGAGGCGTCCGCCGACCGTCTCGGCCATGATGGACACCGCGTGCGTCGAAGCGCCGCCGGCCGGGTGGAAGCCCGTGGAGGTCTTGACGAAGTCGGCGCCGGCGGCCTCCGAGGCGCGGCACGCCTCGACGATCTCGTGGTCCGTCAGTGCAGCGGACTCGATGATGACCTTGAGGACCTTGGGGGCCGGGACGGCGGCCCGGACGGTCGCGATGTCGGACTGGACGTACGCCCAGTCCCCCGCCTTGGCAGCACCGAGGTCGATGACCATGTCGACCTCGTCCGCACCGTCGGCGATCGAGCGGGCCGCCTCGGCCGCCTTGACCTCGCTGTGGTGCGTCCCGGACGGGAAGCCGCACACGGTCGCGATCTTCAGACCCTTGGCGTCGAGCGGCAGGACCGAGGGCGAGACGCACACCGAGTAGACGCCGAGCGCGACGCCCTCGTCGACGAGCGCCTCGAAGTCCGCACGGGTCGCCTCGGGCTTGAGCAGGGTGTGGTCGACGAACTGCGCGAGGGCCGCGCGGTCGAGCGGGGACGTGCCGGGGGTGCTCACAGCTGTGCTCCTTGGATCTCCTGGTAACCGGGAAGGATGACGTCGTCGATGAGCGCGCGGCGCTCGTCGTGGTGGATGAAGGCGCTCCACGCGGCCGTGGCCGTGACGTCGTAGAGCTCCTCGAGCGTCCAGCCGGCCTGCTCGACGAGCAGCGTCATCTCGTGGGTCATGGACGTGCCCGACATGAGGCGGTTGTCCGTGTTGAGCGTGACCGCGAAGTCGAGCTCCTTGAGCCGTGTGATGGGGTGCGCCGCGATCGAGGTCGCCGAGGCACCGGTCTGCAGGTTCGAGACGGGGCACAGCTCGAGCGGGATCTGGTGGTCGCGGACCCAGTGGGCGAGCTGGCCCAGGGCTGCTGTGCCGTGGTGCTCGTCGAACGAGATGTCCTCGATGAGGCGCACGCCGTGCCCGACACGCGAGGCCTGGCCCAGGTGGACGGCCTCGGCGATCGACGAGACGCCCGACGCCTCGCCCGCGTGGATCGTCACGGGGAAGTTCTGGTCCGCGAGGTACTGCCACACGCCCGGGAAGCGCGAGGGCGGGAAGCCGTCCTCGGCGCCCGCGATGTCGAACCCGACGACGCCGTTGCCCCGGTTGGCCACGGCGAGCTCGGCGATCTCCTGCCAGCGGTCGGCGTGCCGCATCGCGGTCACGAGCTGGCCCACGCGGATCGTGCGCCCCTGCGCCGCGGCGAGGGCCACCCCCTCCTCGAGACCTGCCTGGACGGCGTCCACGGTGTCCTGCAGGCTCAGGCCGGCGCGCAGGTGCTGCTCGGGGGCCCACCGCTGCTCGGCGTACACGACGCCGTCGGCCGCGAGGTCCAGCACGGACTCGCGCGCGACGCGCACGAGGGCCTCGCGCGTCTGCATCACGGCGATCGTGTGGTCGAAGGTCTCGAGGTAGCGCACGAGCGAGCCCGAGTCGGCCGACTCGACGAACCAGGCGCCCAGCGCGTCGGCGTCGGTCGCGGGCAGGTCGTGCCCGATCTCGGCGGCGAGCTCGATGATCGTCTGCGGCCGTAGCCCACCGTCGAGGTGGTCGTGCAGGACGACCTTGGGGAGCGCGGCGATCGCCGCGACGGTCTCGCTCACGGAGGAGGGTGTGGAGGTCATGGGCTCACGCTACCGGGCGCGGGGCGGGCGCACGCGACGGCGGTGCGGGTCCCAGGTCACGGGTGCGTCACGGGTACGTCACACCCGGCTCGTGCCCGGCTCACTCGCCGTCCGCGTCGTCGCCCTCGTCGAGCGGCACGACGGACGCCTGCTCGACGACGTCGGCCTCGTCCGCCTCGCCGTCGAGGTCCGGGCGCGGCGTCCGGGGACTGTAGTCCTCCGCGTCGTCCGCGTCGGAGGTCGCGGCCGGAGGCGTCAGCTCCTCCTCGACCAGGTTCTTCGGGGCGTCGTCGTCGGGTGCGACCAGACCGGCGTCACGCCAGGAGTCGGTGCCGGGGACCGTGCTCATGGTGAGCTCCTCTCGTCTCTCCCCATCGTCACCCGACGCGGCGCGACCCGCCAGCCCGTCCTGCGGGCAGGACCGCCCAGGTGACGTGCGACCAGCCGCCGAGCGCGCGCCGCACGCCCCTGCCGGGCTCGCCGTCCTCGCCGACCCCGGCGAGGAGATCGGCGACACGCAGCCGGTGCATCGTCCCGGTCGACGGCTCGTAGACCGAGCACCATCGACCGCCGAACCGTGCGGAGGCGTCCTTCCGCGGCTCCGGCGGGACGCTCACGTCCGCGAGCAGCACGACGTGGCGCGGCACGGCCGTCGACCATCCCGTCCCGAGGTCCCCGCCCGTGTACAGCGGCACGGGCACGCCCGCGGCGGCCGAGCGCAGCGCGCTCGCGAGCACGCGGTCCTGCGCGCCGTCGCCCGGCACGATGCGGTGGGTGTACCGCACGTCGGCGTAGCGGGCGTCGCGCGCGGCCGTCCAGGGCGGCGTACCGAGCCCGGTGGGCCACGGGAGGGGGCCGAGCGCGGCGTGCGTCGTGCGCGCCTGGAGGAGGCGCTGGAGCGCGGCGAACCTGCCCGACGACGTCTCGAGCTCTCGGGCGGTCGCGTCGGCCTCGCCCTCGGTCACCACGTGCACGCTCGCCCCCCGGGAGACGTCGGTACCCGCGACGAGCCACAGCCCGACCACGGGGTCGCCTGCAGCGGCCAGGACCGCGAGCACGGCCGAGCCGCACGTCGTCCCGTCGACCTGGACCGCGCGGGCGCTGCCGAGCACGAGCGGCTCGCCGAAGCGTGCGTCGGGTCCTGTCGTGGGCGAGCCGTCTGCCGGGGCTCCCAGCCCCCACGCCCGGACGGGCACGGCCCTGCGCAACGGGTCGAGCACGTGCGCCCGCTCCCACGGGCGCAGCGTCGCGAGCGCGTCGACCAAGCGGTCGGCGACCTGCTCGGGGTGACCTGCGCGACGGGCGAGCCGACGGACGGCGGGTGCAGCGCCGTCGGGCTCCGGGACGACGTAGCGTCCCGACGGCGGCGCGGGCGGCAACTGCCGCCGCCCCGCTCCCACCGCATGCAGGACCCGGGTCAGCTGGAGGTCGGCGAGGATCATCCGGACAGCCTGCCATCCCCTCCCCCCGGACGACGAGCCGCCCTCACAGCAGGCTCACGACCGCGCTCGCCGCACCGAGGAACCCGAGGACGCCCACGAGCGTCGCGACCCGCACGAGGAAGCCCCAGGAGCGCAACCGGCCGTCCTTGGGCAGACCGCCCGACGGAGGGCGCAGGACGGCGGGCACCAGCGTCGCGACCGCGAGGACGCCCGCGAGCACGGACAGGACGGGCTGGCCCACCCGCAGGTTCACCGCGGCCAGCAGGACCGACCCGATCACGACGCCGAGGACCGTGCGCTGCCACGCCAGGGCGGTGCGCTCGGGTTGCAGGCCGGGGTCGCGGGCCGCGGAGGTCACGTCCGCCAGACCTCGGTGACCGCGTACCCGGCCACGAGCAGCGCGAGGACGAGCACGCCCGCGACGAGCACGGGCAGCCCCGTCGGCGCGGGCAACGGTTCTCCGCGGCGCATGGCCCGTTCGTTGCGTCGCCACGCGAGCAGTGCGTAGGCCGCGAAGCCCGCCCCCGCGAGGCACGCGACCGCCGCGATCACGTCGACGAAGCCGGACATGCTCGCGAACGACGCGAAGGACGTGAGCGCGACACCGCCCGCGACGAGACCGAGCCCCGTCCGCACCCAGGCCAGCGCGGTGCGCTCGTTGGCCAGGCTGAAGCGGATGTCGGGCTCCTCGCCCACGCCGTACACCGAGCGCGGACGACGGTCGTCGGGCGGGGGCGCCCCCGGGCCACGCGTCGCCGCGTCGTCCGAGGGCTCCCCCGCCTGCGCCGTCATCTCAGCTCAGGCGGTCGAGGATCAGGGCCGGGGTCTCGACGACCGTGCCCGGGTCCGCGACGCCCCACGCCCCGTCGAGGGCCTCGACCGCGCGGTCGAAGCGCTCGGGGGTGTCGGTGTGGAGGGTCAGCAGGTGCTGGCCCTTGGTCACGACGTCGCCCGGCTTGGCGTGGATCTCGATTCCCGCGCCGGCCTGCACCGGGTCCTCCTTGCGCGCGCGCCCGGCGCCCAGACGCCAGGCCGCGACGCCCACGCCGAACGCGTCGAGGTGCGAGAGCACGCCGTCGCGGTCCGCGACCACGTGCTCCTTCTCGCGTGCGACCGGCAGCGGCGCACGCGCGTCGCCGCCCTGCTCCGCGATCATCTCGCGCCACTTGTCCATGGCCCGGCCGTTGGACAGCGCGTGCCGGACCTCCTCCTCCGGGACGGGCTTGCCGGCGGCGGAGAGCATCTCGACCGCGAGCGCGACCGTGAGGTCCACGACGTCGCGCGGGCCACCGCCCGAGAGCACCTCGAGGGTCTCGCGGACCTCGAGCGCGTTGCCCGCCGTCAGGCCGAGCGGCGTCGACATGTCGGTGAGCAGCGCGACCGTGCGCACGCCCGCGTCGGTGCCCAGGTCCACCATGGTGCGCGCGAGCTCGCGCGCCTGGTCGAGGTCCTTCATGAACGCGCCGGAACCGACCTTGACGTCCAGGACCAGGGCCCCCGTGCCCTCGGCGATCTTCTTGCTCATGATCGACGACGCGATGAGCGGGATCGCCTCGACCGTGGCAGTGACGTCGCGCAGCGCGTAGAGCTTGCGGTCCGCGGGCGCCAGCCCGGAGCCCGCCTGGCAGATGACCGCGCCCACGTGCTCGAGCTGGTGCATCATCTGCTCGTTGGTCAGCGCCGCGCGCCAGCCCGGGATCGACTCGAGCTTGTCGAGCGTGCCGCCCGTGTGCCCCAGACCGCGGCCCGAGAGCTGCGGCACGGCCACGCCGAAGACCGCGACGAGCGGGGCGAGCGGCAGCGTGATCTTGTCGCCCACCCCACCGGTCGAGTGCTTGTCCGCGGTGGGTCGCGAGAGCGCCGAGAAGTTCATGCGCTCGCCCGAGGCGATCATCGCGGCCGTCCACCGGCCGATCTCCGTGCGGTCCATGCCGTTGAGGAGGATCGCCATGTTGAGGGCAGCCATCTGCTCCTCGGCCACGACGCCACGGGTATAGGCGTCGATGACCCAGTCGATCTGCTCGGCGGACAGCCGGCCCTTGTCCCGCTTGGTGCGGATGACGTCGACCGCGTCGAACGACTCGGTCGCCTTGTCGGGCAGCGCGCCCGAGGCGCCTGCCGGGATGCTCTTCGTGCTCATGCTCGCTCCACCAGATCGTCGGGCCCGAAAGCGTCGGGCAGCACTTCGGTCATGGGCTTGATGCCGCGGGTCGTCTCGACGAGCAGCGCCGGACCGCCGTGCTCCCACAGGAGCTGGCGGCACCGCCCGCACGGCATGAGAGTGTTGCCGTGACCGTCGACGCACGCGAACGCCACGAGGCGACCACCCCCGCTCCCGATCAGGTCGCTCACGAGCGAGCACTCGGCGCACAGCGTCACGCCGTACGCGGCGTTCTCGATGTTCGCGCCCGTGACCAGGCGGCCGTCGTCGACGAACGCCGCCGCACCGACCTTGAAGGACGAGTACGGCGCGTACGCCTTCTCCATGGCGCCTCGCGCGGCCACGCGCAGGGCCTGCCAGTCGAAGCGGTCCCCCGCCGCGACGCTGCTCGTGCCGCTGGTCTCGCTCACGCCGTCACCCCTTCACGTACGGCTGGCCCGCGGCCGCAGGGCCACGGACGCGGCCGACGAGGCCGGCCACCGCGAAGATCGTCACGACGTACGGCAGCATCAGCATGAACTGGTTGGGGATCGGCGTCTCGAGGACACCGAGCACCTGCTGGAGCTTGTCGGCGAAGCCGAAGAGGAGAGCTGCGCCGAGCGCACCCCACGGGGTCCACCGACCCAGGATCATGGCGGCGAGCGCGATGTACCCCTTGCCGGCCGTCATCTCCTGGCCGAACGCCCCCACGGAGCCGATCGTGAAGAACGCACCACCGAGCCCCGCGACCATGGACCCGAGCAGGACGTTGCGCCACCGCGTGCGGTTGACGTCGATGCCGACCGTGTCGGCCGCCTGCGGGTACTCGCCCACCGAACGGACACGCAGACCCCACTTGGTGCGGAACAGCGCGATGCTGATCACGATGACCGCGACGTAGAGCAGGTAGACGATGATCGACTGGCGGAACAGCACCGGTCCGATGATCGGGATCTCCGACAGCAGCGGGATCGGGAGCGTCGGCAGGCGCGGCGGGGTGTTGAGCGTGGCCGCGTCGTTCTTGAGCACCGAGCTGAACAGGAAGCTCGTCAGGCCCACGGCGAACACGTTGAGCACCACACCGACGATGATCTGGTTCACGTGGTACTTGACCGTGAACAGCGCGAGCATCGCGCCGATGAGCAGACCCGCGATCGGGGCGGCGACCAGCCCGACGTAGGCGTTGCCCACGACCGAGGCGAGCACCGCGGCGCCGAAGGCCCCCGTGAGGAGCTGACCCTCGATCGCGATGTTGACCACGCCGGCCCGCTCGTTGAGCAGGCCGCCGAGGGCGCCGAACGCGAGCGGGACCGCGAGGAGCAGCGACCCCTGGAGGAGGCTCACGATCGACGTGCTCTTGTCCGCGACGGCCCACACGAGGAACGTCAGGACCCACAGGACGCCGAACACCGCGAGCACCCACCGGCCGACCGGCTGGTCCGCGCGGACCCGGACGTACGCGTAGCCCGCGAGCAGGAGGCACAGGACCGAGAGCACGATCGCGGTCGCCCTGGTGGGGACGGCGACCGGGTCGAACTGGAGCAGGTCCGCGCCGGTCGAGATGCCGAACGTCGTGACCGACCCCGCCGGTCCGAGGAGGCCGAACAGGACGAACGAGAGGAGCCCGAAGACCCCCAGCGTGATGGGGAGCTTCCAGCTACGGGCCGCGGTGACGGTAGCGACCTGGGTAGCAGGTGCAGCCATGGCGGTCATGCGCTGACTCCCTTCATGACGACGGGGTTCGGGGTGGGCAGGCGGAAGATCGCCCGCACGAGCGGCGGCGCCGCGATGAAGAGGACGACGAGCGACTGGATGACCAGGACGATGTTGATCGAGGTCCCGGTCGAGGCCTCCATCGCGCGCCCGCCGACGTTGAGCCCGGCGTACAGGAGTCCGGCGAAGAAGATGCCCAGCGGCTTGGAACGACCCAGGAGGGCGACGGTGATCGCGTCGAACCCGATCGAGCCCGCGATACCCCCCGTGAGGGCCTTCTCGGTACCGAGGATCTGCACCGCGCCCGCGAGACCGGCCAGGGCGCCCGAGACGACCATGACGAGGACGAACGAGGACGCGACACCCATGCCCGCGGTCCGCGCGGCCTGCTGGTTCGAGCCCACGGCCCGGAAGCGGAAGCCCCAGGTCGAGCGCGTCATGAGCCACCACACGAAGACCGCGGCAAGGATCGCGACCAGGAAGCCCGCGTTGAGGCGGAACTGGTCACCGAGGAGCAGCGGGAGCTGCGCGGTGTCCTTGACCCCGGGGCTCTTGGGCTGGTTCGACCCGGGCCGGGTGAAGGCGCTCGTCGTGAGGAACCACGCCACGAGGTAGAGCGCCACGTAGTTCAGCATGATCGTCACGATCACCTCGTGCGCACCCGTGCGCGCCTTGAGGAAGCCCGCGATGCCGGCCCAGAAGCCGCCGGCGAGGATGCCGCCCAGGAGGGCGAGCAGCAGGTGCAGCACCGGCGGGAGGTTCCACGCGAAGCCGACGTAGCCGCCGATCGCGGCCCCCATGATGACCTGGCCCTGAGCACCGATGTTGAACATGCCGGCGCGGAAGCCGACGGCCACGCCGAGCGCGGCGATGATCAGCGGGGTCGAGACCGTCATGGTCTCCGTGAGGGAGCGGATACCGCGCGCGAACGTCGGGGCGTCGTAGTTGTACACCGCTCCGCGGAACATGGCCGCGTAGGCCTCGCTCACGGCGGTCCAGGCCGCACCGAAGAAGTCGGCGGGCTTGGCGAAGAGGTAGCTCGCGGCCGCGGTCACGTCGGGGTCGGTGACGATGATCAGGAGCCCGCCGATGACCAGCGCCAGGACGAACGCCAGGACGGTCACGCCGAACGGGCCGGTCGTGATCTCGCGGAAGGTCGCGGTCCAGCGAGCGGACTCCGAGCCCTCGGGCTGAGGCTTTGCCGCGCCGGCCGGCTCGGGTGCCGGCTCTCCCGTCGGTGGCGGGGCGGGCTGCTGGTCGGTCACTGGGTTGCTCCCGTCGTGTCGGTCTGGTCGTGCACCTGTGCGATGGCCTCGTCGTGCGGGACCCCGGCCATCATGAGGCCGAGCACCTCGCGCGACGTCGTCGGCGGCACCACGCCGACGATCCCTCCCCGGTACATCACGGCGATGCGGTCGGCGAGCTCGACGACCTCGTCGAGCTCGGTCGACACGATGATCACGGGCGTGCCGTTGTCGCGCTCCTGCACGATGCGCCGGTGCAGGAACTCGATCGAGCCCACGTCGACGCCTCGCGTCGGCTGGCTCGCGATGAACAGCTTGAGCGGCCTCGAGAGCTCGCGTGCCAGCACGACCTTCTGCTGGTTGCCGCCCGAGAGCCGGCCGACCTCCTGGCCGGGACCCTGGGTGCGGATGTCGAACTCCGTGATGCGCTGCTCGGCGTTGCGGCGGATCGCCCCCAGGTCGAGGCCGATGCCCTTGGCGTAGGGCGGCTTGTCGTAGAGGTCGAGCACGAGGTTCTCGGCGACCGAGAAGTCGAGCACGAGCCCGTCGATCTTGCGGTCCTCGGGGACGAAGCCGATCCCGGCCTCGAGCGCGGCGTCGGGCGTCAGGCCCCGGAGCTCCTGCCCGTGCAGGGAGATCGACCCCTCCGCGGAGGGCAGGAGCCCGAGGATGGCCTCGGTGAGCTCGGTCTGCCCGTTGCCCTGCACTCCCGCGACGGCGAGGATCTCGCCCTGCGCGACGGAGAACGACACGCGGTCCACGACCGCCTGGCCGTTCGGGGCCAGGACCGTGAGGTCGGTGACGACGAACGTCTCCTCGCCGCGCTGCGGCGGGGCCTTGTCGAGACCGAGCGAGACGGCGCGTCCCACCATGAGGGAGGCGAGCTCGCTCTCGGAGGCGGTCGGCTCGGCGTTGCCGACGACCGCGCCGCGACGGATGACCGTGATGACGTCGGCGACGGCCTTGACCTCGCGCAGCTTGTGCGTGATGAACACGATCGAGGTGCCGGACTCGCGGAGCTGTCGCATGATCTCGATCAGCTCGTCGGTCTCCTGCGGCGTGAGCACCGCGGTGGGCTCGTCGAGGATGAGGACCTTCGCCTCGCGGGCGAGTGCCTTGACGATCTCGACGCGCTGCTGCACGCCGACCGGGAGGTCCTCGACGACGGCGTCCGGGTCGAGCCCGAACCCGAACCGCGCGGACAGCTCGCGCACGCGCTTGCGGGCGGTGTCCAGGTCCAGGAAGCCCCCGGCCTTGGTGTCCTCGTGGCCCAGCATGACGTTCTCGGCGACGGTGAAGACCGGTACGAGCATGAAGTGCTGGTGCACCATGCCGATCCCGGCTGCCAGGGCGTCTCCCGGTCCACGGAAGGCGCGCTCGACGTCGTCGAGCAGGATCTCGCCCGAGTCGGCCTGGTAGAGGCCGAACAGCACGTTCATCAACGTGCTCTTGCCCGCGCCGTTCTCCCCGAGCAGGGCGTGGATCTGCCCCGGTTCGATGACGAGGTCGATGTGGTCGTTGGCGACGAGCGGTCCGAACGACTTGGTGATTCCGCGGAGCTCCAGCTTCACGTACGGTCTCCTTCGATGCACAGGCAGCCTTGCCTGCGACGTTAGCCCAAGACTGGTCGAGCCGGCCCGGCGAGGTGCCGGGC
>NZ_JBHUAD010000111.1:0-12843 GCF_042789955.1 Oerskovia sp. NPDC056781 | reverse complement strand
CGTGGCGGCTCTCCGGGGCTGTGTACGGGGCGCCCCCCGCCGGCGGCGCCCCTCGATGTTACCGACCTCGGCCGGTCGCGTGCTTACCGCGCCCGATCAGTCGTTCGCTTCCTTGGCCTTCTCGGCCAGTGCGTCGACGTGCCCGTCGACCGAGTCCGGCGTGAATCCCTTGATCTTGTCGGCGACCTCGTCGATCTTGTCGTCGGTCAGGAAGCCCTTGGCCTTGTCGACCAGTCCCCCCAGTCCCTCCTTGGCCTCGTCGCCGGTGGCGGCCGCCTTCTCCTTGGCGTCGTCGATTCCCATGCTCGTCTCCTTCGCACCAGGTCGGTCGCGAGACTCGTGCCCCGCCCCAGCGAAACTACCGCCGTCGCGGGCCTCCTTCCACGGGAGGGAGGTCGCCGGCGCCGCCGGTCGGGGTGAGCCTCGGCCCTTCCCTGCTGGTCGGTGAGTCGGGTACGCGGGCAGTGAGGGCCAGAGGTATCCGCTTGGCACACTATTTTCCCACCAAGGAACGTCAGCCCGAAAAGTGTGAGATGTCCGACCCTTCCTCGGAGCCATTCGGGCATGGGCGGCCTTCCCGCCCCTCCTGGCCCGCTGCCATGATGTGCCGCGTGCCGTACACCCCCGTCCACGCCCTGGTGTCCCTCCCCCTCGCCGGTCGCCGTGCCCGGCGTGCGCTCCCCCCGGACCTGCTCCTCTGGGCCGTGCCCGCCTTCACGGTCGGCGCGATGGTGCCCGACGCCCCGCTCTTCCTCGACGTCCTGGTCCCCGGCACCGACGAGCTGGCCCGTCCCACGCACCGCCTGATGGGCGCCGTGACCGTGGACCTCGCCCTCGCGCTCGCGTTCACCGCGCTGTGGGTGCTCGTCGTCCGCGGACCGTTCCTGGCCGCGCTCCCCCGCCGGTCCGCACCGATGCCCGGTAGATCGACACGGAGGGCCCACCCGCTCGCGGTCACGGGGGCCGCCGTCGGGCTCGCCGTGGCGGGCACGCTCACGCACATCCTCTGGGACGACTTCACGCACCTGCGCGGCACCGCGGTCCAGACGTGGGACGTCCTGCGCACGCCCCTCGCGGGCGTGACGGCCTACAAGTACCTCCAGCACGGGAGCTCGCTCGTCGGCTTCGTGACGATCGCGGTCCTCACGGTGCGCTGGTGGCGACGCGCCGAGCAGGTCGCCCAGCCGCAGCACCTGCGCTCCGCGGTGCTCGCCGTGTGCGCGGGGGCGGCGGTCGGGATGGTCGGGGCGGTCGTACGCCTCGTCGCGACCGACCACGCCGTGACCGTCTTCTCCCTCGCGCGCCTGGCCGCGACGTACCCCGTGCTCGGCGCGGGGATCGGCCTCGTCGTCTGGGCCGCCGTCCTGACGACCTCCCGGCACCGGGACCGCCGTCCGTCCTCCGCCCGGGTCACGGCAGGCGTCCCGCCCCGGCGCTGACCAGGCCCGACGGCGTCACGCACGCGACGTCGTCGGGCCCCCTCCCCCGCTGGTCTGCACCCCGTGGGCCTGCGCGGGGTCGGTCAGGCGCGCGGCCCCGCGCCGTGGGGACGATGGGCGCCGCCAGGCGCTTCCGAGCGCCGCTGGGCCTCGTCCGCGACCGTGCGCAGCCGGTCGACGTGCCGGGACCAGGCGGCTGCCGAGCGGGGCGTCAGGTTGTCGTTGTCGGCCCTGAGCCCCGCGCTCCCGTCGGTCAGCTCACGCAGGACGTCCGCGTGGCCGGCATGGCGTGCCAGGTCGCCCGTGACGTGGGCCATGACCTGGAGGAGAGTGACGTCGGCGCGCTCGGCGGGCCACCAGGGGACCCACCCGGTCGCGTCGAGGTCACGCGTCGCGATCGTCTCGTCGGCGAAGGCCCAGACCCGGCGGTAGAGGTCGACGACCGCGTCGACCGGCTCGTCCACGGTGGCCCACATGTCGGCGTCGTCCTCGGCGTCGTCGGCGATCCAGGGCATCTCGTCCGGGCTGGGCCACTCACGACCGAACGTCTGACCGAGATAGCCGACCTCGATCCCGGCGGCGTGCTTGACGAGTCCGAGCAGGTTCGTCCCCGTGGGTGTCCAGGGCCAGCGGGCCGCGCGCTCGTCGAGCCCCTCGACCTTCCAGAGCAACGCGTCGCGCGCCGCCTGGAGATACCGGTGCAGGACGGCCTTGTCGTCGGTCGTCGTGGTGCGCGAGCTCGCCATCGACCGAGTCTCGCGCGGCACCGTCGGCACCGCAACGGCACGTGCAGGAGGCGTGGGAGCACGACCTACGCCCTGGTGTCACCCCGTGGGGGGACCCTGGACGGACCCCACGGACCGACGACCGGTACCTCAGGTGGAGGCCGGAGCCGTGGACCGCGACCTAGCGTCGTGCCATGCCCAACCCCACGCTGATCGGCGACCCGCAGGTCCGACTCGTCCCGCTCCAGGACGACGGCGACCCGCTCGTCGAGCTCACCTGGATCGACGGCCCCGCGAGCACCGCGGCGCGGCACGTGCGGGCAGGTCTCGCCGACCGGCTCCTCGCCGCGCAGCGCACGCTCCCCGACGGGCTGCGCCTCTCGCTGTCCGAGGGCTACCGTCCCGTGCGGTCGCAGGCCGAGATCATCGCTCGGTACACGTCGTCGCTGCGTGCCCGCCGACCGGACCTCGCACCGTGGGAGATCGTGGAGCTCTCGACGCGCTACGTCGCACCGCTCGACGTGGCACCCCACGTGGCGGGGGCCGCGGTGGACCTGACCCTGGTCGATGCCCGGGGCCGGGAGGTCGACATGGGCTGCCCGCTCGACGCGACGCCCGAGGAGAGCGGCGGCACCTGCTACTTCGCAGCCCCGGGCATCGCACCGCAGGCGCGGGCGTACCGCGACCTCCTCGCCCGCGCCCTGACCCAGGCCGGGCTGGTCAACTACCCGACCGAGTGGTGGCACTGGAGCTACGGGGACCGGTACTGGGCGCTCGTCACGGGTGCACCGCACGCCCTCTACGGGCCCGTGGAGCGGTCGGCGGCCGCAGCATGAGCACCGACCTCCTGCCCCGACGCGCCGGCGCTCAGCGGGCGACCGTCGTGAGCCGCCCGACCGCGCTCGTCGACCTCGCGGCCCTGCGGGCGAACGCCCGCACGATCGCCCGGCTCACGGGCAGACCCCTCCTGGCGGTCGTGAAGGCCGACGGCTACGGGCACGGGGCGGTTGCCCTGGCCCGGGCCGCGCTCGCCGGTGGCGCGAGCGCGCTCGGCGTCACCTCGGTCACCGAGGCGGTCGCGCTGCGACGTGCGGGCATCGACGTCCCGGTCCTGAGCTGGCTCAATGCCCCGGCGACCGACTTCCGCCCCGCGCTGCACGCCCGGGTCGACCTCGCCGTCCCGAGTCTCGACCACCTCGAGGCGATCCGCGCGGCCGCGCGACGGACGGGCGTCCCCGCGACGATCCACCTGCACGTCGACATCGGCATGTCGCGCGACGGGGCCGGGCAGGACTCCTGGGGTCGCCTGTGCACCGAGGCGCGCACGGCCGAGGAGGCCCGGGAGGTCGTCGTGCACGGCCTCATGGGTCACCTCGGGTGCGCCGACCGCCCTGGGCACCCGACGACGACGCGCGACCTCGACCGGTTCGACCGAGCGACGCGGGTCGCCCGCGCGGCCGACCTGCGTCCGACCGTCAGGCACCTGGGCGGCACGGCCGCCGCGCTGACCGAACCCCTTGCGCGGCTCGACCTGTGCCGGGTGGGGGCGGGCCTGGTCGGCATCGACCCCGCCGGTTCGGGGGCGCCGCTGCGACCCGCACTGACCCTGCTCGCCCCCGTCGTCGCGGTGCGCGAGGCCCGCGCCGGGCAGCGCGTCGGGTACGGCGACGCGCACGTGCTCCCCCGCGCGACGCGGCTCGCGCTGCTGCCCGTGGGGTACGCCGACGGCATCCCCCGGATCACGTCAGGACGTGCGTCGGTGCTGCTGCACGGGCGGCGCTGCCCCGTCGTCGGCCTCGTCTCGATGGACCAGGTGGTGGTCGACGTCGGGACCCTTCCCGTGGTCGCCGGGGACACCGCCGTCGTCCTCGGACCCGGCAGCGGCGGGGAGCCCACGACCCACGAGTGGGCGCACTGGGCGGGCACCATCGAGCACGAGATCGTCACAGGCATCGGCCCGCGCGTCGACCGCCGCCACGTCGAGGAGGACCACTGATGGGGACCGCTTCCCACGAGACCCGCGAGACCCGCGAGGTCGGGCACGCCGCGAGCGGGCCTGACGGAACCGGGACGGGCGCGCGGCTGCGCGTCGCCGTGATCGGCGGCGGACAGAGCTGTGAGCACGACGTCTCCCTGGCGACCGCGGCGTCGATCGGTGACGCGCTCGTGGCGCGCGACGTCGACGTCGTACGGCTGACGATCGGCCGGGACGGGCGGTGGTCCGACGCGCACGGGCCGCTCGGGGACGGCGTCGGCGTGAGCCTCACGGCCGCCGTCGGGATCCTCAGCGGGTGCGACGTCGCCTTTCCCGCCGTCCACGGCCCTCGGGGCGAGGACGGCACCCTCGCCGGCCTGCTCGACCTCGCGGGGATCCCGTACGTCGGGTCGGGCGTGCGCGGTGGGGCGCTGGCCATGGACAAGTGGGCCACCAAGCTCGTGGCGCAGGCGCTCGGCATCGCCGTCGCCGAGGGGACGCTGGTGGACGCGCGGTCGCCGCTCCCGACGGTCCGGGCGTTCCCCGTCGTGGTCAAGCCCGTGGCGGCGGGGTCGAGCCACGGTGTCGCGGTCGCACGCGACGACGCCGAGCTGCGCGAGTCCGTGGACCGTGCGGGCCTGCTCGACGACCGGGTCCTGGTCGAGGACTTCGTGGTCGGGCGCGAGATCGACGTCGCGGTCCTCGAGAGCGCCGACGGTGCGCGGGTCGTGGGGCCGCCCCTCGAGATCGTGGTCGCGACCGGCGGAGTGTTCGACACGGCCGAGAAGTACGACGGCGACCCGACGTTCCTGCTGCCCGCCCCGGTCTCACCGGCCGAGCAGACGGCTCTGCGCGACGCGGCGCTCGCACTGTTCGACGCGCTCGGCTGTCACGGTGTCGCCCGCTTCGACTTCTTCCTGTCCCCCGTGCACGGACTGGTCCTCAACGAGGTCAACACGATGCCGGGGATGACCGCGACGTCCCAGGTGCCGAAGATGTTCGCCGCGCTGGGGACGCGCTACGAGGACTTGGTCGAGGGGCTCGTGCTCGCGGCCTCGGCGTCGGCCGCCGGACCGGTCCCGAGGAGAGGGCTCGCCGCCTGATGGTCGCCGACGGTCGTCCGTCCGGGCCGGTCGGGCGTGGGAGCATCCGGGAGTGAGCCCGACCCACTCCGTGACGCCTCGCGTCGCAGCCACCTGGCTGGCCCCGACCGTCGCCCTGCTCGTCGTCGTCGCAGGGTTCGTCGAGGTCGCCCGGGACGCGCGGATGACCGACGCGCGCCTCGTCGCGGGCGCCGCGGTCGTCCTGACGACGGCTCTGGCGTGCGCGCTCTTCCGCCGGGCCCCGGGGCTCGCGCTCGGTCTGGTCCTCGTGACCGGCCTGTTCCAGGTCACGACCGGGGCTGCGCTCCTCGCCGTCCAGCTCACCGCTCCCCTCGTCGCCTTCGGGACGTCGCGGTACGGGTCGACGGCGGTCCTGTGGCTCAGCGGTGTCGCGCTCCCGTTCGCCCCGGTCCTCGCGTTCATGTACCTCGGCAGCGACGGCGTGTACGTCTCGAGCGACCTCGTGACGATCCTGCTGTCCTCGGGGGGCGGGCACCTCGTCGGTCCGGCGCTGGTCGGATTCGGGTCGCTCGCGTACTTCCTGCTGCCCTGGTTCCTCGGCCTGGTGCTCCGGGGCCGTGAGCGCACGAGCCTGTCCCGACAGGACGAGCAGGCGGCTCTCGCGGCCCTCGACGAGGCCCGGGAGGAGCGCGCGGCGGCGACGGAGATCGCGCGCCTCCAGGCCGGGAACGCCCGGCTGGCACGCGACGTCCACGACGTCGTCGGGCACTCGCTCGCCGTGATCCTCGCCCAGGCCGAGTCCGCCCAGTACCTCGCCGACGACGATCCCGACGCCGCCAAGCGGGCCATGGCGAGCATCGCGGCCTCCGCACGGCAGTCGTTGCGCGACGTCCGGGCCGTGCTCGGCTCGACCGGGACGCCCACCCCCGCCGGGTTGCTCCCGCAGGGGAGCCTGCAGTCCCTGATCGACGACGTCCGCACCGCGGGCGTCCAGGTCGAGGACGCCGAGTCGGGCGAGCCGCGCGACCTGACCTTCGAGGAGCAGACGGTCGCGTTCCGGGTGCTCCAGGAGATGCTGACGAACGCGCTCAAGCACGGCTGCCGGGACCGCGCCGTCTCGGTCCGCCGGTCGTGGTGCGGTGAGCCGTCACACACCGCACGGACCGGCCCCGCAGGTCGGACGACGTACCTGCTCGTCGAGGTGGCGAACGCCGTATCCCCCGAGACCGAGCGCGGCGTCGGAGGACGCGGGATCGCCGGGCTGCGTCAGCGGCTCGAACCGTTCGGCGGTCACCTGTCGGTCCGCACCGCCCCCCTGCCGGACGGCGGCGCGACGTTCACGGCGAGCGCGTACCTGCCCCTGTCCTGAGGACGGGCCGCCGCAGACCGCACGGCCCACCGCACCACCACCCCCGAGGAGCCGCATGACCACCGCCGAGGACGTCCGGGTACTGCTCGTCGACGACCAGGAGCTCTTCCGGCAGGGCGTCGGGGTGATCCTCGACGCCCAGCCCGGCATCCGGGTGGTCGGGTCGGCGGCGGACGGCCGGGAGGCCGTCCGTCTGGTCGACGAGCTGGTGCCGGACGTGGTGCTCATGGACCTCCGCATGCCCGTGCTCGACGGCGTGGAGGCCACCCGGCAGATCTTCGCTCCGACGCGGGCCGCGGGTCGGACGCGACCGGTCCGGGTCGTCGTCCTGACGACCTTCGACCTCGACGACCGGGCCGCGACCGCGATCCGCTACGGTGCGAGCGGGTTCCTCCTCAAGGACTCGAGCCCCGAGCAGCTCGCCCACTGCGTCCGCACGGTGCACGCCGGCAACGCCGTCATGGCCCCGCAGGACCTGACGACGCTCCTCGACGGCAGGTTCCGCGCCGTCTCCCCGGTCCCTGGGGAGGTCGGGTCGCTCACGACCAAGGAGCGCAGGGTCCTCTCGCTCGTCGCCACGGGGATGTCGAACGCCGAGATCGGGGCACGGTTGTTCGTGAGCGAGTCGACCGTCAAGACGCACGTCGGCGCGATCCTGCGCAAGCTCGACCTGCGCGACCGCGTGCAGGTGGTCGTCTACGCGCACGAACACCGGCTCGTCGACGCCGACCGCTGACCGGCGGCTCGTCCTCCGACCGCGCGTACCAGGCGTGCGGGGTACCAGGAGAACCTCCCGCGACGTAGCGGTCCGGCGTACGTTCGGACAGGACGCGGTCCGCGGGACCGCTTCCGCCAGACCGGTCCCACCGATCGGACGCACCGACCACCGAGGAGCGCGCGCCATGACCGCATCGCCGACGACCGCCTGGACCGACGACGAGCTGGAGCGGGTCGGCCGGGCCGAGGAGCTCCACGTCTCCTCGCTGCGCGCCGACGGAAGCCTGCGACCGTTCGTGACCATCTGGGTCGTGCGGGTCGGCGACGACCTCTACGTCCGGTCTGCCTACGGCCGGGAGAACGGCTGGTTCCGTCGCGCCCTGGCCGACCCTCGAGGCCGGGTCCGCGCGGGCGGCGTCGAGAAGGACGTCGTGTTCGTCGAGCCCGACGGCTCGGTGCACCCGGCGGTCGACGCGGCCTATCACGCGAAGTACGACCGCTACGGGCCGGCGATCGTCGGCTCCGTGACCGGGGCGGCAGGCGCCGCGGCGACGTTCCGGCTCGACCCGCGCCCGTCCTGACGTGCTGCTGAGGGCACGCGCTCACGCGACGGGAGCGTCGGCGTCCGACGACCGGGTCCGACCGCCCCACCGCCCCCGGGACGGCAGTGCGCCCGACGGCGCCACGCGCCACGCGGGAGCGCTTCCACACTCGGGGACGAACGTGGGTAGGGTGTCGGCGTGACGAAGATCTCCCTCCCCCCGCTGCACTGGTCGTCCCACGAAGGCGCAGGTCAGATCGCCGACGACGCGGTGACCCTGACCGCTCCTGCCGGCACCGACTGGACCAACGATGCCCTGGGCGCACCGCCCCAGCACGCGGCCCCGGCGCTGGTGTTCGACGCACCGGCCGAGCTCGCGCTGTCCGCCCGGGTCCGGGTGACGACCGAGCGCACGACGTTCGACGCGGGCGCCCTGGTCCTGTGGGCCGACGACGCGCACTGGGCCAAGCTCTGCTTCGAGCAGGCGCCGAACGGCCGGGCCATGGTCGTCTCGACCGTCACGAACGAGTACACCGACGACTGCAACTCCTGGGACGTCGACGACGAGAGCGTGCACCTGCGGGTCGTGCGGACCGGCCCCGCCTGGGCGTTCCACGCCTCGCGCGACGGCGAGACCTGGGAGTTCGTCCGCCTCTTCCGCCTCTACTCCGACCTTCCGGTCCAGGTGGGCTTCCTGGCACAGGCTCCCCTGGGTACGACGTGCACCGCGGTCTTCGACCGGATCGTGCTCGACGACACCGCGCCCCGCGACCTGCGCGACGGGAGCTGACCTCAGCGCTCGCGCACCGGGTACACCGCGGGGACCCCCGACGGGTCCTCACCGACCAGGCCGTCGATCGACTCACGGATCAGGTCGGCGTGCCCCACGTGCCGGGCGTACTCCTCGATCAGGTCGACCAGGACCCTGCGCAGGCTCGACCGTTCCCCGTCCTCCCCGGCCTCGGGCTGCCAGACGAGACGGCGGTCCAGGCCGCCGTCCGCGAGCGCCTCGTCGATCTCGGCGCGCGAGCGGACGACGGCGGCGCGCCACAGGTCGTACAGGTCTCCCGGCGAGTCCTGCGCGGCCGAGGTCCACGGCCACTGCGGGTCGCGGTCCCAGTCGACCGTGTCCCAGGGTTCCCCGGGAGGGCGCCCGTGGAGCTTGGTCGAGAACCACAGCTCCTCGGTGAACGCGAGGTGCTTGAGGAGCCCGCCGAGCGTGATCGCCGACGCCGCGACGCGTACCGCCAGCCCGTCCGCGTCGAGACCGCCGACCTTCCACGCGAACGTGGCTCGCTGGCGCTCGAGCGAACCGACGAGGGTCGCCACCTCGTCGCCCGCGGCGGGCGGCTCGATCAGGTCGTGCTCGTCCGCTGCCTCGTCCATGAGTCCCTCCCGCGGGGGTGCCGACCGGTGGTTCTCACTGTAGGCAGGCCACCGAACGCCCGCAGTGCGTGAGATCGGTCCGTCAGGGCGTCTGGAGCCGCCGGTCGAGCGCCTGCGCGAGGCGGAGCGAGTCGAGGGCCTGGAACTCCGTGGCGAAGGCGGCGACGTCCTTGGCCTTGTTCGTCTGCAGGTGCCCGATGACCGCCCACTCGACGTCGAGGTCCGCGAGGTTCTCGGACTTCCGCCGGGCCTCCTGCACCTTGTTCTCGCCCCGGCGGACGAGCCCCGCGGCGACGGCCTGGCGGATCCGGTCCTCGGGCACGGTCTTGCTGACCGCCAGCAGCCGTACGGTGGCCGGGTTGCGTCCGGCCTCTGCGGCGGCGGCCACGATCCTGGAGCGCACGGCCCCCAGCGCGTTGGTGAAGTCCGCGACGGTGCGCGCCGTCCGGTAGGGCTGGTCGAGCGGTCGGGCGGTCACAGGTGCCAGCACTTCACCACGGTCCACCTCCGACGGACCGTCGCGACCGGCCACCTCCCCGAGGACGAGCCGCGACACACCGTTCCCCAAGGTCCCCTGAACCGGTGACCAACGTCCCGACCTCAGGGAGGAAGGTCCCGACGCGCCCGAGATTGGCCACTACATGTGGGATCAGACGGGTGTAATTGCTACTACATCTAGTCTTCATCGACGCCCCGGGCTGCCCGTCCAGGCAGGCCCCGAGCGTCACTCAGAGAGGTTGTGGTCGCATGGGCCTGGTCGGGGTCGAGCAGGGCGAGGACGTCACGTCGGGGTCGACGAGCGGCCTCACGGTGCTCAAGCGTGACGGTCGAGCGCTCGCGTTCGACGACTCCCGGATCCACGCCGCGCTCAGGAAGGCCTATGAGGAGGTCCACGGGGCCGCGACGCCGTTCCACGAGCGCGCTCTCGACGCGGTGCTCGACCGGGTGGTCGCGGAGATCTCGGTGCGCTTCGCGAGCGTCGTGCAGATCTACGAGATCCAGGCCGTGGTCGAGCACGAGCTGCTCGAGTCGCGCGAGTACGAGGTGGCGCGCGCCTACATCGACTACCGCGTCCAGCGGGACTTCGCGCGCAGCCGGTCGACCGACCTCAACCACTCGATCGTGGGCCTGATCAGCAAGGACTCGGCGGTCGTCAACGAGAACGCCAACAAGGACTCGGACGTCTTCAACACCCAGCGCGACCTGACGGCCGGGGCGGTCGGCAAGGCGATCGGTCTGCGCATGCTGCCCCCGCACGTCGCGAACGCCCACCAGAAGGGTGACATCCACTACCACGACCTCGACTACCACCCGTACGCGCCCATGACGAACTGCTGCCTGATCGACTTCCGGACGATGCTGTCCGAGGGGTTCCGCATCGGCAACGCGCAGGTCGAGCCGCCCCGCTCGATCCAGACCGCGGCCGCGCAGATCACGCAGATCATCGCGAACGTCGCCTCGAGCCAGTACGGCGGCTGCTCGGTCAACCGGATCGACGAGCTCCTTGCCCCGTACGCCGAGCTCAACTACGCCAAGCACCTCGTCGAGGCCGAGCACTGGCTCCCCGACTCCTCGACGCACGACGCGTACGCGCGGGCCAAGACGGCCAAGGACATCTACGACGCGATGCAGAGCCTCGAGTACGAGATCAACACACTGTTCACGTCCAACGGGCAGACGCCGTTCACGTCGGTCGGCTTCGGGCTGGGCACAGGCTGGCTCGAGCGCGAGATCCAGCGCGCGATCCTGCAGATCCGCATCAAGGGCCTGGGCGCGGAGGGCCGCACCGCGATCTTCCCCAAGCTCATCTACACGCTGCGCCGCGGGGTCAACCTGGAGCCGGGCGACGAGAACTACGACATCAAGGAGCTCGCCGTGGAGTGCGCGACCAAGCGCATGTACCCCGACGTGCTGAGCTACGACAAGATCGTCGAGCTCACCGGTAGCTTCAAGATGCCCATGGGCTGCCGCTCGTTCCTCCAGGGCTGGTCGGACCAGGAGGGCAACGACGTCGTCGAGGGCCGCATGAACCTCGGCGTCGTGACGCTCAACCTGCCCCGCATCGCCCTGGAGGCCCAGGGCAGCCAGGAGGCGTTCTGGGACATCCTGGCTGAGCGGCTCGTGACCGTGCGCGACGCGCTCGTCTACCGCGTCGAGCGTTGCAAGGAGGCCGTCCCCGGCAACGCCCCGATCCTGTACGTGCACGGCGCGTTCGGCGAGCGCCTGGCCCCCGACGACGACGTCGACCAGCTGTTCCGCGACGGGCGCGCGACCGTCTCGCTCGGGTACATCGGGCTGTACGAGGTCGCGGCCGCGTTCTTCGGCGGCGCCTGGGAGGCCGACCCCGAGGCCAAGGAGATGACGCTGCGCGTGCTGCGGACGCTCAAGGAGCACACGTCCGCATGGACGGCCGAGCACGGCTACCAGTTCAGCGTCTACTCGACGCCGAGCGAGAGCCTCACGGACCGGTTCGCGCGGCTCGACCGGGAGAAGTTCGGGGTGGTGGCCGACATCACCGACAAGGAGTACTACACGAACAGCTTCCACTACGACGTGCGCAAGGACCCGACGCCGTTCGAGAAGCTCGACTTCGAGATGGACTACCCGCAGTACGCCTCGGGCGGGTTCATCCACTACTGCGAGTACCCGGTGCTCCAGCAGAACCCGAAGGCGCTCGAGGCCGTGTGGGACTACGCCTACGACCGGGTGGGGTACCTCGGCACGAACACCCCGATCGACCGGTGCTACGCGTGCGGGTACGCGGGCGACTTCGCGCCGACGGCGCGCGGCTTCGCGTGCCCGGGCTGCGGCAACACGGACCCGCGCACGTGCGACGTCGTCAAGCGCACGTGCGGGTACCTCGGCAACCCGCAGCAGCGCCCCATGGTGCACGGGCGGCACGTCGAGATCTCCTCGCGCGTCAAGCACATGGCGGGGGCCGTGAGCCTGGGCGCCCTCGACGAAGCCGGGTCCGCGAGCACCGCGGTCGGCGCCGGCCCCGCGGAAGCCTGAGGACGTCGTGTCGCGGGACCCGCAGCCCGAGTGGCTCGCCGAGCGGTTCAGCCAGGGTCACGTCGCGGACTACAAGCCGTACGTCTTCGTCGACGGCGAGGGCGTGCGCTGCAGCCTGTACGTGAGCGGGTGCCTGTTCGCGTGCGAGGGCTGCTTCAACGAGGCGACGTGGAGCTTTCGCTACGGCGCCCCGTACACCGACGAGCTCGAGGAGCGGATCCTCGCGGACCTCGCGCACGAGTCCGTGCAGGGCCTGTCCCTGCTCGGCGGCGAGCCGTTCCTCAACACGGGCGTGTGCCTGCGCCTCGTGCGGCGCCTGCGCGCGCAGCACGGCCGGAGCAAGGACGTGTGGTGCTGGACCGGCTACACGTTCGAGGAGCTCCTCGCGGGGTCGGGCGACAAGCAGGCACTGCTCACCGAGCTCGACGTCCTGGTCGACGGCCGGTTCGAGATCGCGCGCCGCGACCTCACGCTCCCGTTCCGCGGGAGCACGAACCAGCGCGTCCTGTCGGTCCCGGCCTCGCTCGCCGCGGGTCGCGCGGTCCCGTGGACGGCGGCGCGCGAGGCCCGGTCCGCGTGACGGCCCGATGGCGGCTCGCACCTTTCGTGCAAAGG
>NZ_JBHUAD010000110.1:0-12855 GCF_042789955.1 Oerskovia sp. NPDC056781 | reverse complement strand
GGCACCTCGCCGCAGCCGGCCCGACGGCGGAGCCCACGCCCGGTGTGCCCAGCGCCCCGGGCGGGGCACAGCCGGCGCCCGACGACGCGGCTGACGCCGAGCTGCGCGTGGCCTTCGACTTCGACGGCGTGCTCGCCGACGACAGCGCCGAGCGCATCTTCCAGTCGGACGGGCTCGAGCAGTTCCACCGGTACGAGAGCGCGCGCAAGGTCACCGAGCACCACGCGGGGCCGATCCTGCCGTTCCTGCGGGCGCTGAGCACGATCCAGCGCCGCGAGGAGGAGCGGGTGGTCGAGGACCCGACGTACCGGCCCCGGGTGCGCGTCTCGATCGTCACGGCGCGCAGCGCGCCCTCGCACGAGCGGGCCGTGAACACGCTGCGCTCGTGGGGCGTGACGGTCAACGACGCGTTCTTCATGGGCGGCGCCGACAAGGGGCGTGTGCTGCGCGTCCTGCGTCCGCACATCTTCTTCGACGACCAGCGCGGGCACCTCGACCCGGTGGCGCGCGAGGTCGCGAGCGTCCTGGTGCCGTACGGCGTGACGAACGAGGCGACGGTGGTCCCGGACGGGTCCCACGGGTCTGCCGCGCCGGCGGCAACCGCGGCCACCGTGCCGGACCGGACCGCGGACGCCCCCGCCCCCGCCCCGGTCGGCTGAGGCGGTCGTCGTGCCCTTCGTCGCGCCGCTGCCAGGTGACCCGGACCGCTGGGTGCCCGCCGCGACGGTCGACCTGCGTCAGCTGCCCGTCGCGGGGCGGTGGAAGGTCTTGTTCGAGGTGCTGACCCCGTTCGGGTACACGTCTCGTCCCGCCGACGAGCATGACCCGTCCGGGCCGGTGTGGCACCGGGGATCGGTCGAGCAGACCGTCCCGACGGGCCTCGTGACCGACCTTGCGTCGGTCCCCATGCCGCTGTGGGGAGTGGTCGCGAGCTACGGACGCCAGACGCTCCCGGCGATCCTGCACGACGCGACCTCGCGGGCGGTCGCGGACTCCGACCGGCCCGCGAGCAGCAGGCGGGCCGCGCGCCGCGACGCCGACCGTCTCTTCCGGGGAACCCTGCGCGAGACCGGCACGGGCCCTGTCCGGCGGTGGCTCATGTGGGCGGCGGTCCGGATCTTCGGGAGCCTGCCGGTCGTGGTCGCGTTCCTGCTCGCGGTGGTCGCCGGGGTCGTCGCGCTCGGCCTGCGGGTCGCCGGCGCAGGTACGGACGGAGGGGGCGGCCCGTGGCTCGTGGGAGTCCTCGTCGTGGCCGCCGCCGCGCTCGGCGTGCTGCTCACCCTGGCTCTTTGGAACGGGGTCGAGTCGCGCCCGACCCCGGGTGGCTCCGAGCGCGTGCGCTGGGTGCCCGCCGCGTCGGGCAGCGTGCTCGGCGCGGCCGGGATCGGCCTCGTCACGCTGCCCCTGATGCTGCCGCTGATCGTGCTCACGTTCGTGACCGAGCTCGTCGTCGGACTGGGGGAGGGCGGCCGCGCCGGCGTCCGGGCGCAGGACGTGGCGCCGGGCGGTTCCGAGGAGGGCCTCCCGACCACCCGCATCACGTATCCGGCGGCCGGGTGAAGTCTCACCCGCCGCGCCCCCGGGGCCCTCGCGCCCGACGGCACCGAGCGCCACGCCCGTAGGCTGCGGTCGTGCCCTCCGCCGCCCGACCCGCCGCGCGCCCCCTCGACGACGGGGCGAGGGCCGGTCTGCTGCTCCCCGCGGCCCGCACGGTCCGCACGCACCTGCCGACCTACCTCCTGACCGTCGTGCTCCTCCAGGGCGTCACGGGCCTGGTCGTCGTCCCGCTCATGGCGTGGCTGTTCGACCGGGCGCTCGCGGTCGCCGGCGTCCCCGCGTTCACGCACCTCGACGCGGTGCGGGTCCTGTCGAGCCCGGGCGCGGTGCTGCTGCTCGTCCTCCTGGCTCTGGTGGCCTCGGTCGTGGTGCTCGTCCAGCAGGGGGCGTTCCTCGCGATCGGCGCGCGCGTGCGGGTGGGGGAGCCGGTGTCGTTGCGCGGGGTCGCGCTCGACCTCGCCCGTGCGAGCCGTCGGCTCCTCGGCCCCCAGCTCGTGCTGTTCGTCGGGTACTTCTTCGTGCTCGTCCCGGTGGGCGGGTTCGGGATGGCGGCGTTCCTCGTGCGGGGGATCGCGATCCCGGACTTCGTCGTCGGTGAGCTCCTCAAGTTCGACGGCGGCCTGTACGTCTACCTCGCGTTCCTCGCGGGAGTCCTGTTCCTCAACCTGCGCCTGGTGCTGACGCTCGCGATCCTGCTGACCTCCGACGCGTCCGTCGCGGGGGCCATGGCCCTGAGCTGGCGCGCGACCCGGCGGTCGTGGCCGCGCCTCCTCGGCGTGTTCGCGGGCGTGGGTCTCGCGGTGCTCGTCGTCGCCGCGGGGGTCGTGACGCTCGCGCTGGTCCCCACGCGGGTCGCGGACCTGCACGCCCCGGGCCTCGCGTCCGTCGTCGCGGGGGCGACGCTCACGGTCGTGGAGGTGGTCGGGTTCGTGCTCGCGGGGTTCGTCACGGCGGTCCTGACGCAGGTCGTGGTCGCGGTCGCGGCGGGGGGCGGGGCGCCGCTGCCCGACGTCGTCGCTCCCGCGGGCGCCACGACCTCGCCCGGGTCGGTGCCCGGGCACGAGGCGGCCGCACCGGGACGGCACGTGCTCCTCGGCCTGTTCCGCGGCCGGGCGGACCGACCGCGCGCGGTGCGTGCCGCCGTCGGGCTGGCTGCCGTGCTGGTGCTCCTCGCCGTCACGGCGGCCAACACCCGAGCCATGACCACGCTCGCGCGCGAGGAGCCCGGCGTGGTGATCGCGCACCGTGGCGACCCGGGCGGCGGCGTCGAGAACTCGATCGCGTCGCTCGAGTCAGCCGCGGCGCTCGGCGCGGACTACGTCGAGCTCGACGTGCTCCAGGCCGCGGACGGTGGGCTCGTCGTCTTCCACGACCTGACCCTGCGCCGGCTCGCGGGCTCCGACCGCGCCGTGCACACCATGACGCTCGACGAGCTGACCGCGACCACGATCCGCCAGGGCGGGTTCGAGGCGACGATCCCGTCGCTCGAGGAGTTCGTCGAGCGGGCCCGCGAGCTCGACGTGCCGCTCCTGGTCGAGCTCAAGGCCCACGGCCACGAGACGACGACGTTCGTCGCGGACGTCGTCGCGCTCCTGCGCGCGCAGGGCGTCGCCGACGAGTACCTGGTCCAGTCGATCTACCCCGAGCAGGCAGACGAGGTGCGGGCGCTCGGGCCTGAGATCGCGGTCGGCCACGTCGTCCCGTTCCTGCGCGGGGCGCTGGGCGACCTGCCGGTCGACTTCGTGGCGATCGAGCAGTCCTCCGACTCCGCCCGCGTGCGCGCCGAGGCCCGTGCGGCTGGGATCGACGTCTACGTCTGGACGGTCAACGACCCTGCCGCGATGCGCGCCCAGCTGCGCGGCGGCGTCGACGGCATCATCACGAGCAGCCCACGCCGCGCCGTGGCCGAACGGGCCGTGGTGCGCGACGACCTCGCGCTGTCGACGCGGCTCGAGGACGAGCTGCGCGACGCGCTCGCGTGGTGACGGCCCGCCGAGGACGGGGTTTCGTGCACACGAGGACGGGGTCGAGGTCGCCATCCCCTCGATGACGGCCTCAACCCCGTTCTCGGCGGCTGGTCGGCCGGCCCACCGACCGACCGGCGCGAGAGGTGGTCAGCCCTCGCGCGGGCCGTCCACCTCCGACCCGACCAGGAACTGCGAGTACGCCCCGATGGTCAGGAAGGTCGGGAAGTCCTCGGCGAGGGCGACGGCCCGGAACACGTGCGCGGCGTCGTCGACCCGGTTGCCCTCGCCGCGCGGCAGGTCGTCGACGACCTCGGCGAGCAGCGCCTCGACGCGCGCCCGCGTGATGGGCACGCCGTTGTCGGTGCGTGTCCCGGACGCGATCCACTGCCACACCTGCGAGCGGGAGATCTCGGCCGTCGCGGCGTCCTCCATGAGGTGGTCGATCGCCGCGGCCCCCACGCCGCGCAGCCACGACTCGATGTAGCGCACGCCCACCGAGACGTTGGACCGCAGCCCGGCCGCGGTCACGGTGGCACCGGCTCGGCGCACCGATCCGATGTCGAGCAGCTCGTGCTGCCCCACGTTCACGTCGTCGCGCAGGCGCGAGACCTGGTGCGGCCGGTCGCCCAGGACGGCGTCGAACTCGGCGCGCGCCGCGGGGATGAGGTCGGGGTGCGCGACCCAGGTGCCGTCGAACCCGTCGCCGGCCTCGCGCCGCTTGTCCGCGCGGACCTGCTCGAACGCCTTCTCGGTCACGTCGGGCCGGCGGCGGTCGGGGATGAACGCGCTCATGCCGCCGATCGCGTGCGCCCCGCGCCGGTGGCACGTCGCGACGAGGAGCTCGGTGTACGCCCGCATGAACGGGGCGGTCATGGGCACCTGCGAGCGGTCGGGCAGGACGTACTGGTCGCCGCGGGTGCGGAACGACTTGATCACGGAGAACAGGTAGTCCCAGCGGCCCGCGTTCAGTCCCGCGCAGTGGTCGCGCAGCTCGTGCAGGATCTCCTCCATCTCGAACGCGGCGGGCAGGGTCTCGACGAGCACGGTCGCGCGGATCGTGCCCTGCTCGATGCCCAGGTACTCCTGCGCGAACACGAACACGTCGTTCCAGACGCGCGCCTCGCGGTAGCCCTCGAGCTTGGGCAGGTAGAAGTACGGTCCACGTCCGCGCTCGACGAGCTCGCGCGCGTTGTGGAAGAAGTACAGCCCGAAGTCCACGAGCGACGCCGACGCCGAGACCGCCACGCCCGCGCGGTCGACGTAGCGCAGGTGCTTCTCGATGAGGTGCCAGCCGCGGGGCCGGAACACGATGGTCGGCAGGTCGGTCAGCTCGGTCGAGCGCAGCGCGTACTCCTTGCCCTCGGGGGAGGTGAACGCGAGCGTGCCGCGGATCGCGTCGTGCAGCGCGAGCTGGCCCTCGATCACGTTGCGCCACGTGGGCGAGGACGCGTCCTCCTGGTCGGCGAGCCACACCTTGGCGCCGGAGTTGAGGGCGTTGATCGCCATCTTGGGGTCTGTCGGGCCGGTGATCTCGACACGGCGGTCCTCGAGCCCGGGGGCGCCGTGCGAGCCGGCGACCTGCCACGACGGGTCGTCGCGCACGGGCCGGGTCGCGGCGCGGAAGTCGGGGTCGATCCCGTCGGCCACGTCCTGCCGGCGCTGCTGTCGGTCCATGAGCAGCCCGTGGCGGGCGGCCAGGAAGCGGTCGTGCAGCGCGGTGAGGAAGTCGAGGGCGCCCGGGGTCAGGATCTCGCGGTAGCGCTCGCCGAGGGGCCCGGTGACGTCCAGGGTGCCCGACGGCGTCGCGCGCCGCGCGTCGTCGTCGTCGCGCCCTCCGCGAGGGCCGGGGGAGGTGGGTCGGTCGGACGAGGCGCGTGACGTCGTCGGGCCGGAGGAGTGGGTCGTGAGGGTGATGGGCATGGCGTGCTCCGATGGTCTGTGCCGCGAGACGGAGGGGAGTCGTCGAGGGAGAGGGCGGACCCTCTCCCTCGACGCGAGGCCCCCACCTCGGCGAGGCGGGGCGGGGCTTAGTGGAACTGGGCGGTCTCGGTGGACCCGGCGAGCGCGAGGGTGGCGCTGTCGGGGTTGAGGGCCGTGGCGACGCGGTCGAAGTAGCCGGTGCCGACCTCCCGCTGGTGGCGGGTGGCCGTGTAGCCGTCGGACTCGGAGGCGAACTCGGCCTCCTGGAGCTCGACGTAGGCGCTCATCGCGCGGTCGTTGTAGCCGCGGGCGAGCTCGAACATGGAGTGGGACACGGCGTGGAAGCCGGCCAGGGTGATGAACTGGAACGCGTAGCCCATCGCGGCGAGCTCCTTCTGGAAGCTCGCGATCTGGGCGTCGTCGAGGTGCTTCTTCCAGTTGAACGACGGCGAGCAGTTGTACGCGAGCTTCTTGTCGGGGTACTGCGCGTGGACGACCTCGGCGAACCGGCGGGCCAGCTCGAGGTCGGGCTCGCCCGTCTCGACCCAGATGAGGTCGGCGTACGGGGCGTACGCGAGGCCGCGCGAGATGACGGTGTCGATGCCGGGACGTGTGCGGTAGAAGCCCTCGGCCGTGCGCTCGCCCGTGAGGAACTCCTGGTCGCGCGGGTCGACGTCGGACGTGATGAGGTCCGCGGCGAGCGCGTCGGTACGGGCGATGATGACGGTCGGGACGCCCGCGACGTCCGCGGCGAGGCGGGCCGCGTTGAGCGTGCGGATGTGCTGCGCGGTCGGGACGAGGACCTTGCCGCCCAGGTGGCCGCACTTCTTCTCGGACGCGAGCTGGTCCTCCCAGTGCACGCCCGCGGCGCCCGCCTCGATCATCGAGTGCATGAGCTCGTAGGCGTTGAGGGGCCCGCCGAAGCCGGCCTCGGCGTCGGCGACGATCGGGGCGATCCAGTCGCGCTCAGGCGTGCTGAGAGGCGATTCGGCGGTCTCGATCTGGTCGGCGCGCAGCAGCGCGTTGTTGATGCGGCGCACGACGGCAGGAACGGAGTTCGCGGGGTACAGCGACTGGTCCGGGTAGGTCTGGCCGGACAGGTTGGCGTCGGCGGCGACCTGCCAGCCGGACAGGTAGATGGCCTTGAGGCCCGCGCGGACCTGCTGCACGGCCTGGTTGCCGGTCATGGCGCCGAGCGCTGCGACCCACTCCTCGGTGTGGACGAGGTCCCACAGCTTCTCGGCGCCGCGGCGAGCCAGGGTCCGCTCCTCGCGCACCGAGCCGCGCAGGGCGATGACGTCCTCGGCCGTGTAGTCGCGCTGCACGTCGGACCAGCGGGGGTCGGTCGCCCAGGACAGGGCGAGGTCGGCAGCGGTCTGCCGCTGGTCGCCGGGTCGTGAAGGCGTGTGCCCGGAGGTGTGGCCGGACGGTGCGACGGGGGCCGTGACGTCCTCGGTCCGGGAGGTCGCGGACGCCCGGGGCGTGGCGTACTCGTTCTCGGAGCGGCGGCTGATGATGGGCGGGGTGGTCACGGGGTGCCTCCAGAGCTTCGTTGCGTGCGGTGGTACTCGTTCCGGCGTGCCGCCCGGACGAGCGGTGGCCGTGGAACGACCTTCCTTCGCCGCGCAAGGGGTCCACAAGGACTTCTTCGGCAGAAGAAGTGGACTTCTTCTGTTGTGCGCAAGGAGTGGCGTGTGTCACCCTCAGTCATGGCATCTGACGCGCAGTCAGCACAGAAGTTCCTCGGACGGCCGGGCGGGGCGCCCCCGGGCGGCACGCTGCCCGTCGAGGACGAGGCCGACGCCCTCACGATCGGCCGGCGCGTCCGGCACCTGCGGACCGAGCGGGGCATGACGCTCGACGAGCTCGGGGCCGCGATCGGCCGGGCACCCTCGCAGGTCTCGGTGATCGAGAACGGGCGCCGCGAGCCCAAGTTCTCCCAGCTCCAGGCCATCGCCCGCGCGCTCGGGGCCAGCGTCGAGGACCTGCTCTCGGCAGAGCCGCCCACGCGCCGCGCGGCCCTCGAGATCGAGCTCGAGCGTGCCCAGCGCGGACCGCTGTTCGCGTCGCTCGGGCTCGGCGCGGTGCGGGTCGGCAAGTCGCTGCCGAGCGACGCCCTCGAGGCCATCGTCGGTCTCCAGCGCGAGCTCGAGCGCCTGCACACCGAGCGGGCCGCGACCCCCGAGGAGGCCCGTCGCGCGAACACCGAGCTCCGCGCGACCATGCGCGCCCAGGACAACCACTTCCCCGAGCTCGAGACGACCGCGCGCGAGCTGCTCGACGGCGTCGGGCACGCCCGCGGTCCCATGTCGCAGCGCGTGGCCGCAGACCTGGCGACGCACCTGGGATTCTCGCTGCACTACGTGCACGACCTGCCGCACTCGACGCGCTCGGTCATCGACCTCCGGCACCACCGCGTGTACCTGCCGAGCACGGGCACGCGCGCGTCGAGCGACCCGCGCTCGGCCCTGCTCCAGGCGCTCGCGTCGCACGTGCTGGGCCACCACGAACCGCGCGACTACGGTGAGTTCCTGCGTCAGCGCGTCGAGGCCAACTACCTGTCGGCCGCGCTCCTGCTGCCCGAGCGTGATGCCGTCAAGCTCCTCAAGGAGGCCAAGGACGCGCGCGAGATCTCGGTCGAGGACCTGCGTGACGCCTTCTCGGTGTCCTACGAGACCGCGGCCCACCGGTTCACGAACCTTGCCACGACGCACCTGGGGATCGGGGTGCACTTCATGAAGATCCACGAGTCGGGGATCATCCACAAGGCGTACGAGAACGACGGCGTGCGCTTCCCCGCGGACCCCCTCGGGGCCGTCGAGGGGCAGTACGTGTGCCGCAACTGGACCGCGCGCACGGTCTTCGCGGTCGAGGACCGGCTGAGCCCGTTCAGCCAGTACACCGACACCCCGACCGGCACCTACTGGTGCACCTCGCGGGTCCAGGACTCCGACGACGGCCAGTTCTCGGTGAGCGTCGGTGTGCCGTTCGGGCACGTCAAGTGGTTCCGCGGGCGCGAGACGACCGAGCGCACGGTCTCGCGCTGCCCCGACGAGTCGTGCTGCCGTCGCCCGCCCGCGGCCCTGACCGAGCGCTGGGCTGACCGGTCGTGGCCGAGCGCCCGCCCGCACGCGAGCATGCTCGCCGCGATGCCGGTCGGGGCGTTCCCGGGCGTCGACCAGACCGAGGTGTTCCGCTTTCTGGAGGCGCACGCCCCGGCGCTGCGGTAGCAGTCAGCCCAGGCGCGGGAAGACCGGCACCGGCGTGCCCACACGGTCAGGCCCGTCCGCCTGGGCGCCGAGCTGCTCGCGCAGGCGCGCGGCGCCGTCGGGCACGAACGGCGAGAGCTCGACCGCGACGACCCGGCACGCCTGGACGAGCCGCGCGAGGACCTGGTCGAGCAGCACGGCGGCCCCGGCGTCGCCGGCGCGCTCGCGGGCCGCGAGCACCCACGGCTTCTCCGCGTCGACGTACCGGTTGGCCGCGTCGACGATGCGCCGTACGGCCCCGGTCGCGGCGCGCAGGTCGGCGTCCGCGAGGGCCGCGTCGACGTCCGTCCCCACCTGCCCGACGGCGGCGCTCAGCTCGTCGGGGACCGTCGTCCGGTCGTGGGGGAGCGTGGGCACGACGCCGTCGCGGAACCGGTGCACCAGCGTGAGCGTGCGGTTGACCAGGTTCCCCACGCCGTGGGCGAGCTCGTCGTCGTGTCGCGCGACGAGGCGCTCGGTCGTGAACTCGGCGTCTCCCAGGAGCGGGACCTCGCGCGCGAACCACCACCGCAGGGCGTCGGTGCCGTACACGTCCACGAGACCGACGGGATGCACCGCGGTGCCCGCCGACTTGGCGAGCTTGGCGCCCCCGGCCGTGACGTAGTCGTGCACGTGGATCGTGGTGGGCAGCGGCACGCCCGCCGAGAGCAGGAGCGCGAGCCAGTAGACCGCGTGGAAGCGCGTGATGCCCTTGCCGATCACGTGCACGCGCTCGTCGCCGCCTGCCCACCAGGTGCGGTAGTCGTCCGCTGCGGCCGGGTCGGCGGGGTCCGCGCCGTAGCCCAGTGCCGTGACGTAGTTGGTCAACGCGTCCCACCACACGTACACGACCTGGGACGGGTCCCCGGGGACCGGGACGCCCCAGCCGTCCGAACGGGACGTGGGGCGCGAGACGCTGAAGTCCTCGAGCCCGGCGTCGAGGAACGCGAGCACCTCGTTGCGCTTGGCGGCCGGGTTGATGCGCACGCGCCCCGAGACGATCGCGTCGCGGATCGCGTCGGCGTGGCGGGACAGCCGGAAGAACCAGTTCTCCTCGACCACCCGCTCGGGCAGCGGCAGGTGCTCGGGACAACGCCCCGACGCGTCGAGCTCGTCGGGGGAGTAGAACTGCTCGCAGCCCGTGCAGTACAGGCCCTCGTAGGAGCGGCGGTAGAAGTCCCCGGCGTCGGCGCAGCGTCGCCACAGCGCCTCGACGCCGGGGCGGTGCCGGGGGTCGGTCGACGTCGACAGGAAGTCGTCCGTGGACAGGGACAGTGCGGGGCGCAGCGCCCGGAAGTCCTCGACGTGCTCGGCGACGAACCGCCCGACCTCGCGGCCCGCTGCTCGGGCCGCCGTCACGTTCTTGAGCGCGTGGTCGTCGGTGCCCGTGAGGAAGCGGGTCGGGCGTCCGCGCAGGCGCGCGTGGCGGGCCAGGACGTCGGCCTGGACGAGCTCGAGCGCGTGGCCCAGGTGCGGGTCGCCGTTGACGTAGGGGATGGCGGTCGTGACGTAGAAGGTGGGCAGTGCGGGGGTGGTCTGCGCGGTCATGGTCGGAGTCCTCTCGGGACGGCGGGCACCCTCGACGGGTGCTGCGGCGCCTCGACCGCACCGGGCCCGGACACACGAAAGGCCTCGCTGCGGCGAGGCCTTGTGGTGGAGCGCGTCAGCGCATCACGAAGGGCCCCGGGTGGGGCGCATCATGACGGTCGACGAGCAGCTCATGCGTCGACCCTAGCAGCGGGGCGCAGTGCTCCCGCAACGCGCGGTCACGGCAGGTCGACTCGCTGGCCGATCTTCCGGAGAGGCTCGCGGCGGCCGGGGGAGAGGTGGGCCTCGAGCTGTTCGTCGACGGGGCCGCTCAGTCGCCCGCGGTGGTCCCGGTGTCGCGGGAGGTCCACAGCGCGAGCCAGTCCTCCCACGAGGGGCCGGGGGCCAGGTCGGCGGAGTCCGGGGCGGCGGCGTCCGCCGTCGAGGGCGCCGACGCGGCGGCCTGCGCGAGCCCTGCGAGCACCACGCCGAGGTAGCGCAGGTGGAGGGCGTCGGCCTGCTCGCGGGGCAGGGGGAGGGGCGGGCGCAGGTGGGTGATGAGCAGCATCAGGTCCGCCGGGGTCAGGGAGGCGGGCACGAGGCCGGCCGCGCGGTCCGTCGCGAGCACCTGCTCGAGCGCCTCGTGCAGCGCGGCGGACGCGGCGTCGACCTCGGGCGTCGCGGGCGGGTGCTCGCCCGAGGAGATGATGAGCGGGCCGAACGACTCGAGGATGTGCCGCCGCAGGAAGGTCTCGACGGCCCCGGACGTGGCGCCCTCCCCGGCGTCGGCGCCCTCGGCGCACTCGCGCGCGATCTGCGCGAGCTCGTCGATCGCCGCGACGTGCAGCGCGCGGACCAGGGTGCTCTTGGTGCTGTAACGGCGGTAGATGCTGCCGACGCCCACGCCTGCTCGCTCGGCCACCTGGGCGATCGTCGCCTCGGGACCGTGGAGGGAGAAGACCTCGCGCGCCGCGACCAGGACGTTGCGGTCGTTGGCAAGGGCTTCGCGCTTGCGACCGGTGAGCGGCGGCGAGGTCGGGTCCTGGGGCATGTCTTCACGGTAGCCGTCGTGGATGCTACTTTGGAACGGAACGGAGATTCCGTTCCGATCAATCGCCGCCGGCTCGCCGGCCATCGACCGAGAGCCGTGCCCGTGACCCGTCCTGTCCCCCTGTCCACCGCCACCCTTCACAGCACGGCGCCGACGCCGACGCCGACGCCGTCGACCCGGCGCGACGAGAGCGTCTCGGGAACGCCGGCCCGGCCGGCTCTGACGATCCTGGCCCTGTCGACCGCGGTCCTGGCCTTCTCGCTCATGCAGACGCTCCTGGTGCCTGCCCTCCCGACGCTCGGGGAGGCCCTCGGGTCGGGCCCCCAGGGGACGGGGTGGATCCTCACGGCGTTCCTCGTCGCAGGGGCCGTGCTCGCCCCCGTCGTCGGCTCGCTCGGCGACCGCTACGGGCACCGTCGGGTCCTGGTCGTCACGCTCGTCGTCTTCGCCGCGGCGACCGTGGTCGCGGCCCTCGCGCCCAGCCTGGGCGTCCTGCTCGCGGCGCGCGTGGTCCAGGGCGTGAGCACCGCGACCTTCCCGCTGGCCCTCGCGATCTCGCGTCGGTCGCTCGACGGTCGGCGCCTGGTCACAGCCCTCGGGTGGCTGTCCGGGATGGTCGGGGTCGGGGCGGGCGTCGCGCTGGTCCTGGGCGGTCTGATCGTCGAGTCGCTCTCGTGGCACTGGCTGTTCTGGTCGACCGCGGCCCTGGTCCTCGTCTCGCTCGCGATGGTCCTCGCCTGGGTCCCGCCGGCGCGCATCCGCCCCGAGGGTCGCGCGGCGCGCACCGACTGGGCGGGGACGCTCCTGCTCGCGGGAGGTCTCGTCGGGCTGCTGCTCGCCGTCTCCCAGGGCCGGTCGTGGGGGTGGGCGTCGCCGATGACCTGGGGCGTCGGGCTCGTAGGGGTCTGCGCCCTGGTCGGGCTGGTCGTGGTCGAGCTGCGGTCGGCCGCGCCCCTGGTCGACGTGCGCACGTTCCGCAACCGGTCGCTCGTGATCACGAGCGTCCTGACCCTCGCCCTCGGGTTCGTGCCCTACGTGTTCTACGTGAGCCTGCCGCTGATCCTCCAGGCGCAGCCCGACGCCGGGTCAGGGCTCACGGTCACGCAGACCGGTCTGGTGCTGCTCCCCAGTGCCGTCCTGGTGTTCGTGGGCGGCCGTGTCGCCCCGGCGCTGAGCATCCGCTTCGGAGCCAAGTCGTTGGCGATCACGGCCGTGCTGGTCATGGTCGTCGCGGGAGCCGGCCTGGCCGTCCGGCCCGGCGAGCTGTGGGCCGTCCTGGTCTTCTTCACGGTCCTCGGGCTCGGCAACGGGATCGGGTTCGCGGTGTGCGCGCAGCTCGTCACGATGCTCTCGCCGGCCGACGAGGTCGCGGCCGCCACGGGGCTCAACGCGGTGCTGCGTACGATCGGGTCGGCCGTCGCGGCACCGGTCACGACCGCGCTCCTGGCGGGCGCCGTGGCCCAGGGAGGGACCGTCTCGTCGACGACACCCTTCTCGGCCGCCTTCGGGCTCGCTGCCGCGGCGGGTCTCGTCGCGCTGGTCGAAGCGGTCGTACGCGTCGACGATCCGGCCGACCAGCTTGTGC
>NZ_JBHUAD010000109.1:0-12988 GCF_042789955.1 Oerskovia sp. NPDC056781 | reverse complement strand
CTCCACTCCCTGGGCGGGGCGGAGAGCCGAACGGCTCGGGTCGTACGAGGAGGCCGTCGGCCACGCGAGGGGCCTCAGCAGGCGCCGAGGTCCTTCCACACGCCCCAGTCACTGGGGGCGGGAGCGTCGCCGCGGGTCCACCACTTGGCCTGCCACGTGCGGCCGTTGTGGGAGACGGTGTTGCCGCCCGTGTAGATGGTGGTCGCGCTCCAGGGGGCGGCCGAGCAGGTGGCGCCGGTGGTCCCACCGGTCGTTCCGCCGGTCGTTCCGCCGGTCGTGCCGCCCGTGGTGCCGCCCGTGGTGCCGCCGGTGGTGCCGCCGGTGGTGCCGCCCGTCGTGCCCCCGCCGGAGCCCGTGCCGAGGCGCGCACCGACGGCCGTCGCGAGCGCGTAGTTGTTCTTCTTGTCCCAGTTGATCGACCAGGTCATGACACCGCCGATCTTGCCGTACGGCGTCGCGGGCTTGAAGGTGCCACAGTTCGTCCCCGTCTCGAGGCAGTCGACGGCCTTGATGACGTTCGCGACGGGCTGGTAGCCGCCGCCGGCCGCGGCCTGGACGGCGGGGACGCCGATGCCGACCTGGTCGGGCCGCAGGCCCATCTCGAGCTGGATGCAGGAGAGCGAGGTGAGGAAGTCGATGCTGCCCTGGCTGTAGACCTGCTGGTTGCAGCCCATCATCGCGCCCGAGTTGTAGTACTGGGTGTTGACGATCGTGAGGATGTCCTTGATGGCGAGCGTGAGCTGGTAGTAGCCCATCGAGGTGGCCTGGTAGTCGATGGTCTGGGGGGCCATCGCGATGATGAGGTTCGGGCCTGCCTTGGCCGAGAGCTGGTGCAGCGCGCTCGACATGTACGTGGCGTTGATGCCGTGCTCGAGGTCGATGTCGACGCCGTCGAAGCCGTACTCCTGCATGAGGGCGTACGCGGTGTCGGCGAAGTTCTTCGCCTCGGTCGCGTTGGAGACGATGACGTTCCCCTTCTCGCCGCCGACCGACAGGATGACCTTGCGGCCCTGTGCCCGGATCGCGGCGATGTCGGCCTTGAACTGGGGCACGGTGTACCCGTTCAGCTCTGCGGTCGAGAGGTTGAAGGTGATCCCGCCGGGCGTGCCGGTCAGGTTGTCGGCGAACGCGACGGCGACCAGGTTGTAGGCGGGCGGGATGTCGCTCAGCGGCATGACGACCGAGCCGTTGTTGAAGTTGTGCCAGTAGCCCGTGAGCCACTGGTGGCCCGGGGCGGCGGCGGCCGCGACGGTCGCGGGCTGGGCGGCGGGCTGCGGGGCCGCCTGAGCGCTCGTGCCGGCGAGCGCGAGCCCGCCGAGGGCGACCGTGGCGGCGGTCAGCGCCGCGAGCAGGCGGGCCGGACGGCGGGCGCCGTCGGCGGGGTGACGATGGGTTCTCACGTGGTGCTCCTCTAGCAAGGGTCCGGGACGTCGTCGTCTCACCGGGACCGTCCGAGTGTCCGATCTGGGTCGGCCATGCCGACGCTACGTGAGCCACGTCACGCCTGTGATGAGGGGTTTCACCACTCTCTGAGCGCGGACGGTACGGGGATCCCCCTACGTGTCGCGTACCCGTACGTGCGGGGTCAGGTCGCCCGACGACGTCGCGCGGGTCGCGTGGAGCGGGTCGCCGGCGCACTCGACGGAGGCACGGGAAGAACATCCGGACGCGTGTATCAAACGGGGCGCCCGTCCCTCTCTCCCGGCAGGAAGGGGTCCGGTGCACCACCGGCCCGCTGCGTCGAGCGTGCGTGAGCACGGGCCGGAGGGAGGTCCTGCGGTGGCTGAAATGCTTGTCCCACCTGGGCAGACGCCCCTAGAATCGGGTTCCCCCGAAGTACCCGAGCACGACCGAGAGCAGACGGCGCACCCAGCCATGACACGGATCACCGAGGACGTCCCGGAAGTCGACGAGCCGGAGGTGAGCCTCGGGGATCGCGCCGCGGCCGCCCTGCTCGACTACCGCGAGGGCAGGCACCAGGCACTGGCCGACTTCGTGAGAGAGGCCACGCCGTTGCTGTGGCACACGGTCAGGGCCCAGGGAGTCGTCCGCGAGCAGGCGGACGACATCGTCCAGAACACCTGGATGGCCCTCGTGCGCAACGCTCACACCATCCAGGAGCCGCACGCCGTGCTCAAGTGGCTCCTCGTGACCGCCAAGCGCGGCGCGTGGGAGGCCGTCCGCAAGCACCGTGACGACCAGAAGCGCCGGACCGAGCTGCCGGACGACATGCTCGACGGCCCCACGGGCACCCTGCCCTCTTCCGACCCCACCCCCGAGACCCAGGTCCTCGAGGTGGAGCGCGACCGCTACCTGTGGCGCGCTGTCCTCCGGCTGCCGGACCGCTGTCAGCAGCTCCTCCGGCTGATCTCGTTGGCGGACCGACCCGACTACAAGTACATCTCGAGCGCCATCGGCATGCCGGTGGGCAGCATCGGTTCCAACCGTGGGCGCTGCTTGGCAAAGCTCCGCGACATCATCGAGAGCGAGCAGGGGGACAGGACATGGGAAACATCATGAGCGCACCGTCGGGGTACAGCCCCGAGGAACCGCTGGACGCCGTCGACCTCGAGATCCTGGCGGATCTCGCTCGTATCCACACGATGCTCGACCCGGTACCGGACGGGCTCGTCGAGCGGTCGCTGTTCGCGATCACGCTCGCCGGCCTGGAGGCCGAGGTCATGGAGCTCGAGTACGTCCGTGTGCCGGAGATGTCGGTCCGGGGCGAGGCGCCGCCGATCGAGGCGCGCACCATCACCTTCACGGCCGAGTCCCTGACCGTCATGATCACGCTGTCCGCTCGTGACGACGGCCGGATCCGTATCGACGGATGGGCCGCCCCGGCCGGCGAGCTGACGGTCGAGCTGCACCGTCCGGACGGGATGGTCTCGACCGTCGCCGACGAGGACGGCCGGTTCGTGTTCGACGCCGTCGGGCCTGGCCCGGCGAGCCTGCTGCTGCGCGCCCCCGGTGCGGGCGGCGACGCCGTGACGACCCCGATCATCGAGCTCTAGCCGCCCCGCCCCTTCGTCATCTCGGCACGCCGGGCCGATCGACCCGACGGTAGTCCCTTCGTGCATTGGAGCACCGATGAGTGAGACCCCTGAGCAGTCGGCCACGCCGCCTGTCCCGCCGGGCGGGCGGCCCTTCGGAGACCGGCCGAACCGGCTGCAGTGGCGGACGCGGACCCTCGACCCGATCACCGCACCGCGTCGGGCCGGGCAGTCCTCGCCGCACCCCACCTGGTACGTGGGGGACCGGGTCCTGGTTCCCGAGTCTCCGGACGACCTGACCGGCAACCGCTCGCTGCGCTGGCTCGAGGAGGCCGCGGAGAAGTTCGACCTGACGGTCGAGGTCGAGGAGGCCAGCAGGAGCGACGCAGAGCTCGTCACCCGGGCGGGGCTGGACCGCGAGACGACCCGTGACCTGCGACGCGTCTTCGGGCTGTCGGCGCGCCTGCGGCAGAAGGGTGGCAGCGAGGGGGAGCTTCCCGACGCCTGGAAGGTCATCGAGAAGCTCGGTGGACGCCTGTGCCCTGACGACAAGTGCAGCCCGCGGGTGGGCCTCGACCACATGATCGCGCCCGCGGCGGGGCCCGCCATCGGTGGCCAGCCGTACACGCAGCCTTTCCCGTACACGCAGCCCTTCCCCTACACGCAGCCTTTCCCCTATACGCAGCCCTTCCCCTACACGCAGCCGTTCCCCTACACCCAGCCCTTCCCGGTCACGGGAACCGCGGAGTACGCGACCCCCGGCTCGGGCGGTCGGACCCCCGTGAACTGGATCGGTCCCGTCCCCGCACGGCGGCTCGCGGTCGGTGCCGACGACTTCACCGCCGCGGACGGGACCCGCCGACCCGTCGTGGCGGTCCTGGACACCGGGGTGGGCGCGCACCCCTGGTTCGACGCCGCCCCGGAGACCCGAGGGACGATCGTCGTGCGTGACCCCGAGCTCCTCGGGGAGCCGCTGTCCGTCCTCCCCGAGACGGAGTACGAGTACGAGGACCCAGAGATCGGAGGGGTGTCGATCTCTCCCTTGACGGGCCCGCTCGACCCGGTCGCCGGGCACGGCACGTTCATCGCCGGGCTCGTCCACCAGAAGTGCCCCGACGCGGTCATCCTGGCTCCTCGTCTCTACGGCGGTGCCGGGGTCATCCCCGAACGGGACCTCCTGCGCTCCCTGCGTCGTGTGCTTCTGTGGCACGTGCTGGGGCTCGTCGGGCGGGACGGCTACGCGCCGATCGACGTCCTGGTTCTCTCGCTCGGGTACTACCACGAGCGCCCCGAGGACGCGGACTTCGACGCTCCCTTCGGCACCGTCCTGCGGGCCCTCCGGCGCTACGGGGTGCTGGTGGTCGTCTCGTCCGGGAACGACGGGCAGACCAGGCCGAGCTACCCTGCGGCGTTCGCGCCGCGCATCGACCGTCGGCAGACGCCGCCCGTGCCGCTGCAGGGCGTCACGCTCCTGCGCGACGAGCCGCCCGTGCTCACGGTCGGGGCGCAGAACCCGGACGGGACCACCGCCCTGTTCAGCAACGACGGGCCGTGGGTCACGTGCGTGCGTCCCGGGGCCGCCCTCGTCTCGACGGCGCCGACGACGATGGACGGCGCGGTGGCCCCCAGCCGATGGCTCAAGGAGCTCTGGTCGGACGGCAACCGGGCCACGATCGACCCCGAGGGGTTTCAGGGCGGTTTCGCGACCTGGAGCGGTACGTCCTTCGCGGGGCCCGTGCTGGCCGGCGAGCTCGCGTCCTACCTGCTCGACGACGCCGCGGCCGACCCGACGTCGCCGAGCGCCGTGGTACCGGGTGAAGGAGCGCCCGGACGCTGCGCGTGGCTGTGGCAGTCCATTACCCTGGCCACTGGACTGGTCCCCACGGAGGTGACCGCGGAATGAGGTGACGGCGTGGCGCGCAGCGGTGGCCGGACCCTGCGCGCACGCCTCGAGTTCGCGTCGGCGACCAACGCGCGGGGGCGTCATTCCCGGGCCGCCCAGCTCTTCCGCACCATCCTCGCGGATCTCGAGGAGCCGACCTTCGCGGACGACCCGGACAACAGCTACGCCCACGTCCGTGCGCTGATCGGCCTGGCGATCTCCAGGTTCGAGTACGAGGGTGACGTCGATCGCTCGCTCGAGCTGCTCGAGCAGGCCCAGGCGTGGGTGGAGGCCCATGGGCCCGAGGACCTGCAGCTCGTGGTCGGCGGACAGCGTGGTCTGCTCCGGCTGCGCACCGGCCGGGTCGTCGAGGCGGTCGAGGAGATGGACGCCGCCGCTCGGTTCATCGACGTGGCGACGCCGCTCGACGCCGCCGTCCTCCTCCTGAACCGGGGGTCGCTTCACCTCGAGCTCGGCAACCTCGATCGGGCCGAGGACGACCTTGCCGAGGTGGTTCGCCGCGCGGAGGACATGGGGGACGCACTGCTCGCGTCCAAGGCGCAGCACAACCTCGGCTACGCGAAGTACCTCGGCGGCGACCTGCCGACAGCCCTGCGCGCCATGGAGGAGGCGGAGCGCGGTGCTCCCGAGCGGCACGCCTCGGTGGGCCTCATCGACAAGGCACAGGTTCTTCTCGAGGCCGGACTGCTCTCGGACGCGGACTCGACGCTCGCCGAGGCGCGCGAGCACCTCGCCCGCAACCGGATGGTCAGGGACGTCGCCGAGGTCGAGCTGCTGCGTGCACAGTGCCTCGTGGGTCTTCGCCGCTACTCGGAGGCGCAGCGTCAGGCCCGCGCGGCGGCGGTCAGGTTCGACCGGATCGGCAACGACCCCTGGGCTGCCCGGGCTCGGGTCGCCGAGCTCCAGGCGCGGCTCGCCGAGGACCGTTCGGCGGGCCTCTCGGTCGGCGTGGCACGCCGTCGGGCCGCCCGTGCGCTCGCCCTCGCGGACGTCGGGGCCGCGCTCGGTGAGGCCGCTGGGCGCGGGGTGACCGTCCCCGCACAGCTCCTCGCGGCAGAGTGGCTCCTTGCGGCGAAGGACCCGGCGGGCGCGCGCGAGGTCCTCTCGCGGGTCCCGGGGCACCTCGGGCGGGTGGCGCTGCCGCTGCGTCTGCAGCACCAGGCCGTGGCGGCCGAGCTCGCGTTCGCCACCGGGGAGCGGGGCGCTGCGCTCCGTGCCGTGCGCAAGGGGCAGCGCATGCTGGCCGAGCACCGCGAAGGTCTGGGGTCGGTCGACGCCGTGACGGCTTCCGCGGTCCACGGGGTGCGCCTGGGGCACGTGGACGTGGCCGCGGCCCTCCGTACCGGCCGCGCCGCGGCACTGCTCGACGCCGTCGAGCGTGGACGTGCGACCGTCGCAGGCAGCGGGAGGGTCGTGCCGCCGTCCGACGCCGAGTCCGCAGAGCTCCTCACCCGTGCGCGCCAGGAGATCGAGTCGGCGAGGCTCCTGGGGGCGAACCCCTCGGGTGAACGTCTCGAGCGCCGTCGTGCGCACCTGAGCGAGGCGCGACGGCTGCAGGAGGCTGCTCGGCGTCGGGCCTGGCAGGACGGAGGGGGAGCGGAGACGCCGACCGCGGTCACCGCACGCCGCCTGCGCCGCGCACTGTCGACGGCGAGCGCGTCGACGGTCGTCGCGGACTTCGTCGTCGCGGACGAGACGCTCCGCGTCCTGCGGGCGGACGCCTCGGGGCTGAGCATGATCCGGCTGGCCCCGATGGTGGAGGTCGGCGAGCGCATCCGGCGCGCCCGTGCGGACCTCGACGTCCTGTCGAACGGACTGATCCCGGCGCCCATGCGGGCCGCCGCCCGGGCGTCGCTCGACCGGAGCCTGGCGTGGCTCGACCGCGAGGTCCTCGCGCCGATCGACGCGCAGGGAGACCTGCACATCGCCGCGCGTGACCTGCTGCTCGCCGTGCCGTGGTCCTCGTTGCCCTCACGTGCGGGACGCCGGACGTGGGTCAACTCGTGGATCGACCTGCAGGAGGCGACGGTCGAGCAGACCAAGCCCGACGTCGTGGTCGTGGCGGGACCGGGACTACGTGCGGCGGAGGCCGAGGCCGAGGCCGTGGCGCGGACGTGGGAGAGCGCGACGGTCCTGACCGGCGAGGAGGCCACCTGCTCGGCCACGGTCGACAGGCTCCCGTCGGCCGCGGTCGTCCACCTCGCGACGCACGGTCGGCACGAGACCGACAACCCGTTGTTCTCCTCGTTGCGGCTCGCGGACGGCCCGCTGTTCGCGCACGAGCTCGACGGCGTGGACCTCCGTGGAGCCGTGGTCGTCCTCTCTGCCTGCGAGGCGGGACTGTCGACGGTCCGGATCGGTGGTGAGCCGCTGGGGCTCACGAGCGTGCTGCTCCGGCTGGGGGCGGCGGCCGTCGTGTCGAGCGTCGCGCCGCTGCGGGACGACGTCGCCGCGCGGGTCATGCCCGAGTTCCACGGCGAGCTGCGGGCGGGAGCCACACCGGGGGACGCGCTGGCGACCGCGGTCGCGCGCGAGGAGGAGCCGGTTCCCCTGGTCTGCTTCGGGCCGCTCGCGGTCTGAGGGGGGGGCCGCGCTGGGGCGCGCCCGTCGGCGCGCCCGACACCGTGTCCTCCGCCGCACCGCGCGGCGCCCGCGGCACTGTCGGGCCGGATTTGGACCGCGCGCCGACGTCACGTACCCTGTTCCAGTACCCAAGACCGCCGGTCGTACCGTCCTGCCCGCTGACTCGTCAGCTGCAGTCCGGACCGAAGTCCCGCAGAAGTGCGGAGGCCAGCGCAGGTGAGAGTTCACGGAGCGGGCGAGAGCCTGCACTTCGAGCCCCGCGCCTGCGCGGGGCTCTTCTCGTCTCCGCAGGACCTCACCCCCCAGGGCCCCCGCCCTGCGGAGACCGGTGGCACCACCACCGGAAGGATTGCCATGGCGAGGCCGGACAAGGCAGCCGCAGTCGCAGAGCTCACGGAGAACTTCCGCGAGTCGAACGCGGCCGTGCTGACCGAGTACCGCGGGCTCACCGTCGCGCAGCTCAAGCAGCTGCGTCGGTCGCTCAGCGGCAACGCAACCTACGCCGTGGTGAAGAACACGCTGACCGCCATCGCGGCCAAGGAAGCCGGCATCGAGATCGACGCCGACTTCAAGGGCCCCTCGGCCATCGCCTTCGTGACCGGTGACCCGGTCGAGGCGGCCAAGGGCCTGCGTGACTTCGCCAAGGCGAACCCCGCACTGGTCATCAAGGGCGGTGTCCTCGACGGACGCTCCCTGACCGCTGCGGACATCACCAAGCTCGCGGACCTCGAGTCCCGCGAGGTCCTGCTGGCCAAGCTGGCCGGCGCGTTCAAGCAGCCGCTCTACCAGGCGGCATACCTGTTCAACGCGCCCGCTTCGCAGGCCGTTCGCACCATCGATGCCCTGCGCCTCAAGCAGGAATCGGAGAGCGCTGCCGCCTGACCCTCCTCGGAGGATCACGCAGCACGCACCCACCCCCTCTGCTTCCAGCAGGGCTCTGTGGATCGTTGACAGGGCTGCTGCCGAGCACCAACCGAAAGGACCGCCATCATGGCGAAGCTCAGCACCGAAGAGCTCATCGAGCAGTTCAAGGGCCTCTCCCTCATCGAGCTCTCCGAGTTCGTGAAGGCGTTCGAGGACGCTTTTGAGGTCACCGCGGCCGCTCCGGCCGCCGTCGCCGTTGCAGGCCCCGCGGCCGCTGCCGCCGAGGAGGTCGAGGAGAAGACCGAGTTCGACGTCATCCTCGAGGCTGCCGGCGACAAGAAGATCCAGGTCATCAAGGAGGTGCGTGCCCTCACGAGCCTCGGCCTGAAGGAGGCCAAGGACCTCGTTGACGGCGCCCCCAAGCCCGTCCTGGAGAACGTCGCCAAGGACGCTGCTGACAAGGCCAAGGCTGCCCTCGAGGGCGCCGGCGCGACCGTCACCGTCAAGTGATCACTGCCCTTCGGGGCGGTATCGCATGACAGGTCGCCGCGCGCGGCCTGACAGGTAGCACAGGCGACGAGGCCCGTACCCCCCGGGGTGCGGGCCTCTCGTCGCCTCTTCGTCTCCCGGCCCGACGCCGGAGCTCGCCTTCCACGGGAAGGTGGCGGACGCCGTCGGGCAGGGAGTTTCTTCGTGTTCTTGGGCGGCATATGGCGGCCACCGAGAAGATGTCCTCACCGGCCCGGTGGGGGAGTGCAGTGGGTGCGACGACGGTCTTGACAGGCCGCGATTTCGCGTCGCTGGACACGCTTGACTGGGCCGGGTATGCTAGCGCTTTGCGCTCGCGTGTGCCCTCGGCACCCTCTGAACTGCCCGGACCGTCTTCGGTGTGCGTCCATCGTGCACCACGGCAGCCTCAGGGGGAAGAGGTCCTCCAGCCACGCAGCGTACAGCGTGCAATCGATCTGCAGGGAAGGACCCCTCTTGGCTGCCTCGCGCACCCCTTCTGCTCCGTCCGCCGACGCTATCGCGAACCGCACCGCTTCCCGGCGCGTATCTTTCGCCAAGATCTACGAGCCTCTCGAGGTGCCCGACCTGCTCGGGCTCCAGACCGAGAGCTTCGACTGGCTGCTGGGCAACCCGGCGTGGCGCGCACGCGTCGACGCCGCGGCCGCCGCCGGTCGCCAGGACGTCCCCGCGACGTCGGGTCTCGAGGAGATCTTCGAGGAGATCTCCCCGATCGAGGACTTCGGCTCCTCCATGTCTCTCTCCTTCTCCAACCACCGCTTCGAGCCGCCGAAGTACTCGGCCGAGGAGTGCAAGGAGAAGGACTTCACCTTCGCCGCGCCGCTCTTCGTCACCGCGGAGTTCGTGAACTACAACACCGGTGAGATCAAGAGCCAGACGGTCTTCATGGGCGACTTCCCGCTCATGACCGCACGCGGCACCTTCATCATCAACGGCACCGAGCGCGTCGTCGTCTCGCAGCTCGTCCGTTCGCCCGGTGTGTACTTCGAGCGCCAGGCCGACAAGACCAGCGACAAGGACATCTACTCCGCGAAGATCATCCCGTCGCGCGGTGCGTGGCTGGAGTTCGAGATCGACAAGCGCGACGCCGTCGGCGTCCGTGTCGACCGCAAGCGCAAGCAGTCCGTCACGGTCCTGCTCAAGGCCCTCGGCCTGACCGAGTCGCAGATCCGCGAGGAGTTCGCTGACTTCCCGTCGGTGCTCGACACGCTCGAGAAGGACCACGTCCACACCGAGGAAGAGGCGCTCGTCGACCTCTACCGCAAGATCCGTCCGGGCGAGCCGCCCACGGTCGAGGCCGGTCGCTCGCTCCTCGAGAACTTCTACTTCAACCCCAAGCGCTACGACTTCGCGAAGGTCGGCCGCTACAAGGCGAACAAGAAGCTCGGCGTCGACGCGCCCCTGGGTGACTCCACGCTGTCCGTCACGGACATCGTCGCGACGATCAAGTACCTCGCGGCCCTGCACGCCGAGGTCACGACCCTCCCCGGCACGCGTGCCGGCGAGCCCGTCGAGATCCGCGTCGAGACCGACGACATCGACCACTTCGGCAACCGTCGTATCCGCGCCGTCGGCGAGCTCATCCAGAACCAGGTCCGGACGGGCCTGTCCCGCATGGAGCGCGTCGTGCGTGAGCGCATGACGACCCAGGACGTCGAGGCGATCACGCCGCAGACCCTGATCAACATCCGCCCCGTGGTGGCGTCGATCAAGGAGTTCTTCGGCACCTCGCAGCTCTCGCAGTTCATGGACCAGAACAACCCGCTCGCCGGCCTGACGCACAAGCGTCGTCTGTCCGCGCTGGGCCCGGGTGGTCTGTCCCGTGACCGCGCCGGCATGGAGGTCCGTGACGTCCACCCGTCGCACTACGGCCGCATGTGCCCCATCGAGACCCCTGAGGGCCCGAACATCGGTCTGATCGGTTCGCTCGCCTCCTACGGGCGCATCAACCCGTTCGGGTTCATCGAGACGCCGTACCGCAAGGTCGAGGCGGGCAAGGTCTCCGACGAGGTCGTCTACCTGACGGCCGACGACGAGGACCGCTACGTCATCGCCCAGGCGAACACCGAGCTCAACGCCGACGGTTCGTTCCGTGCCGAGCGTGTCCTGGTCCGCACCAAGGGTGGCGAGACGGCTGACGTCCTCGGCACCGAGGTGGACTACATGGACGTCTCGCCGCGCCAGATGGTGTCGGTCGCGACCGCCCTCATCCCGTTCCTCGAGCACGACGACGCGAACCGCGCACTCATGGGTGCCAACATGCAGCGTCAGGCCGTGCCCCTGGTCCGTTCCGAGGCCCCGCTCGTGGGTACCGGCATGGAGCGTCGTGCAGCCATCGACGCCGGTGACGTCATCGTCGCCACCAAGCCCGGTGTCGTCACCGAGGTCTCCGCGGACCTGATCGTCGTCGCGAACGACGACGCGACCACGACGAGCTACCGCGCGGCGAAGTTCCGCCGCTCGAACCAGGGCACGTCGTACAACCAGCGCGTCGTCGTCGACGAGGGCGCTCGCGTCGAGGTCGGCTCGGTGCTGGCCGACGGCCCCGCGACGGACGAGGGCGAGCTCTCGCTCGGCCGCAACCTGCTCGTCGCGTTCATGTCCTGGGAGGGCCACAACTACGAGGACGCGATCATCCTGTCGCAGCGCCTCGTGCAGGACGACGTCCTGTCCTCGATCCACATCGAGGAGCACGAGGTCGACGCCCGCGACACGAAGCTCGGCCCCGAGGAGATCACGCGGGACATCCCGAACGTCTCCGAGGACGTCCTGGCGGACCTCGACGAGCGCGGTGTCATCCGCATCGGTGCAGAGGTCGGCGCGGGCGACGTGCTCGTCGGCAAGGTCACGCCCAAGGGCGAGACCGAGCTGACCCCCGAGGAGCGCCTCCTGCGCGCCATCTTCGGTGAGAAGGCCCGCGAGGTCCGCGACACGTCGCTCAAGGTTCCCCACGGCGAGTCCGGCACCGTCATCGGCGTCCGCGAGTTCAACCGCGAGGACGGCGACGAGCTGCCCGCCGGCGTGAACCAGCTGGTCCGCGTGTACATCGCGCAGCGACGCAAGATCACGGACGGCGACAAGCTCGCCGGCCGTCACGGCAACAAGGGTGTCATCTCGAAGATCCTCCCCGTCGAGGACATGCCCTTCCTCGAGGACGGCACCCCGGTGGACGTCATCCTCAACCCGCTGGGTGTCCCCGGTCGTATGAACGTCGGCCAGGTCCTCGAGACCCACCTCGGGTGGGTCGCGAAGCAGGGCTGGGACATCTCGCAGACCGACGGCGCAGCCGGCGAGGGCGACCTGTCCTGGAAGGAGCACGTCCCTGCGGTCGCTGCTTCGTCCGAGCCGGGCCGCCCCGTGGCGACGCCGGTCTTCGACGGGCTCGAGGAGGAGGCCCTCACGGGTCTGCTCTCCACGACGCTCCCGAACCGTGACGGCAACCGCATGGTCGGCCGCGACGGCAAGGCACGTCTGTTCGACGGCCGCTCCGGCGAGCCGTTCCCGGAGCCGGTCTCCGTGGGCTACATGTACATCCTGAAGCTCCACCACCTGGTGGACGACAAGATCCACGCCCGCTCGACCGGTCCGTACTCGATGATCACGCAGCAGCCGCTGGGTGGTAAGGCGCAGTTCGGTGGACAGCGTTTCGGCGAGATGGAGGTGTGGGCGCTCGAGGCATACGGCGCGGCGTACACCCTCCAGGAGCTGCTGACGATCAAGTCCGACGACGTCCCGGGCCGCGTGAAGGTCTACGAGGCGATCGTCAAGGGCGAGAACATCCCCGACTCGGGCATCCCGGAGTCCTTCAAGGTCCTCCTGAAGGAGATGCAGTCGCTGTGCCTGAACGTCGAGGTGCTCTCGAGCGACGGTGTCTCCATCGAGATGCGTGAGTCCGACGACGACGTGTACCGCGCTGCCGAGGAGCTCGGCATCGACCTGTCGCGTCGCCCCAACGCAGCATCCACGATCGACGAGATCTGATCTCGGAAGCGGTGGGGGGGGGCGGGTAAGAACCCCCCCCCCCCCCCCCCCCACGCGGTGGGGCCGGGGGGGTTTTAAAAACAGTAGGGTCCGGCGAGTGGGAGGGTGTTTTTTTGGGTGGGGGGCGGGTGAGTTA
>NZ_JBHUAD010000108.1:0-13024 GCF_042789955.1 Oerskovia sp. NPDC056781 | reverse complement strand
GGGTTGAGGCTGTTCCGGCTGCCGGAACGACCTCAACCCCGTTCTCGGCACCACGGGCGGCGGGACGGTGTCAGTCGCCGAAGACCAGGACCGGGCGGCCGGTGCGCGGGTGCGCCATGACGTCGCAGCGGACCCCGTAGACCGGCTCGATCACGTCCGGGACCAGCACGTCCCGCACGCCGCCCGCGGCGACGACGCGCCCCTGCGCCAGGACCACGACGTGGTCGCACGAGGCGGCCGCGAGGTTGAGGTCGTGCAGCGCAGCGAGGACCGTGACGCCGTCCGCCGCGAGCTTGCGCAGCACCGACATGGCCGCGAGCTGGGCCGCGATGTCGAGGTGGTTGGTGGGTTCGTCGAGCAGCAGCAGCGACGGTTCCTGGGCGAGGGCGCGGGCCATGTGCACGCGCTGGCGCTCGCCGCCGGACAGCGTCGCGAGCGAGCGGTCGGCAAGGTCCTCGACGCCCGCCCGGACGAGCGCCTCGCGTGCCACGGTCCGGTCGGCCCCGGTGTCGCCCGCGAGGAGCGAGCGGTGCGGGATGCGGCCGAGCAGCACGGCGTCGAGCACCGAGATCGGCAGGTCGGTCGACGCGTCCTGCTCGACGAGCGCGAGACGGCGCGCGCGGCGTCGGCGCGGCATGCCCAGCAGGTCCTCGCCGTCGAAGCGGATCTCGCCCGCGTCCGGGACCTGCGTGGCCGCGATCGCACGCAGCAGCGTCGACTTCCCGGACCCGTTCGGCCCCAGCAGGCCGCTCACGGCCCCCGGGGGAGCGGTCACGTCGACCCCGTCGAGGATGAGCCGCGACCCGGCCGACCACGAGACGCGCGCGGCGTCCAGCCCACGAGAGCCGTGCGCGTCGCGGGCCGTGGCATCCGGAGCGGCCGCAGCGTCCACAGCACCCGGAGCCCTCGCCGTGCTCGCCGTGCTCACAGTGCCCGCCTCCCTCTCCACAGGATGATCGCGAAGACGGGCGCGCCGATCGCGGCCGTCAGGATGCCCACGGGCAGCTCGCGCGGGGCGAAGATCGTGCGGGCGAGCGTGTCGGCCCACACGAGGAACGAGCCGCCGAGCAGGGCCGCGAGCGGCAGCAGGACGCGGTGGCGCGCCCCGGTCAGGAGCCGGACGGCGTGCGGCAGGATCAGCCCGACGAAGCCGATCGCCCCGGACACCGAGACCAGTGCGCCCGTGAGCAGCGCGACCCCCACGAGCAGCAGCCAGCGCGTCCGGTTCACGGCGATGCCGAGGCCCGCGGCCGCGGTGTCGCCGAACGTGAACGCGTCGAGCACCGACCCGGTCGACGCGAGCAGCGTCCCGAGGACCAGCACGGCCCCGCCCGCGATCGCCACGGACGTCCACGTGGCGCCCGCGACCGAGCCCATGAGCCACGACAGGATCTCGCGGTAGGAGTCACCGGTCGCGGACCAGAAGATGATGAACGACGTCGCGGCGGCCGCGAGCTGGCTCACGGCGAGGCCGGCGAGGACCGTGCGGGTCGGGGTGATGGCCCCGAGCGACCCCGCGAGCGCGAGCGCCGCGACGAGGGCGAGGACCGCGCCGCCGAACGCAGCGACGGGCAGCAGGACGCTCACGCCGAGCACCAGGACGAGGACCGCGCCGAGCGACGCACCCGACGAGAGCCCCAGCAGGTACGGGTCGGCGAGCGGGTTGCGTGTGAGGGACTGCATGACGCCCCCGCAGATCGCGAGACCGGCTCCCACCGCCGCCGCGGTCAGGACGCGCGGCAGGCGCAGCTGCCAGACCATGCCGTCCTGCAGGAGCGGCAGCGGTTCGAGTCCGAGCAGCCCACCGAGCCCGACGTGCGTCGCGACCGAGCGCCACACGTCGCTCCACGTGAGGTCGGCGGGGCCGATCGTCACGGCGACCACGACGCTCACGACGAGCGCGACCGACGCCCCGGCGAGCCACCACGGGGTGGCTCGACGACGGTCAGCCGGTCGCCCGACGGGTGCGTGGACCGCCGACGGGTCGGCGCTCCTCACGGGCACGAGGGTTCGCACGGGGTGCTCCTCAGGGGACGGTGATCGCCGCGAGCTGCGCGCCGAGGTCCTTGACGGCGTCGACGTTGCGTACGCCCGCCTCGGTCGCGGGGAAGGGCACGGTCAGGAAGCGGTCGCCCTGCACGGCCGTGAGGTTGGCGGTCGCGGGGTTGGCCTCGAGCGCGTCGATCTTCGCCTGCGCGGTGTTCCAGGCCGAGTCGACGAGCACGATCACGTCGGGGTCGGCCGCGATGATCTCCTCGAACGAGAACGGCGTCCACGTGTCCTGGACCGAGGCGGCGATGTTCTCGAGCCCGACGGCGTCCATGATCATCTGCGGGGCGCCGATCCCGGCCCCGACGTAGGGGATGTCCGAGCCCGAGGAGTACCACAGGGCCGTGAGACCTCGGTCGTCGGTCTCCACCGCGTCGAGCTCGGCGCGCTGGGCTGCGACGAGGTCCTGCGCCGTCCCGGCGACGTCGAAGATCTCTCCCGCCTCGGTGATCTCGGCGAACACGTCGTCGAACGTCAGGGGGTTCGGCTTGTACGCCTCGGCCTTGCAGGCCGAGGGGGAGACGTAGGTCTGGACGCCGAGCTGCTGGAGGGTCGTGCGGTCTCCCGCGCCCTCGGCCGTGAGGTTCGACTCCCATCCCGCGTACACGAGGTCCGGTGCCAGCGTCAGCACGGCCTCGGCGCCCGGGACCTTGTCGGAGAGCGGCGTCGCGACGGCCGGGAGGTCGGCCGCGGTGCCCGCCCACTGCTCGGCGACGGGACCGTCGGGGAACGCGGTCCCCACGAGCCGGTCGCCCAGCCCGAGCGCGAGCATCATCTCGGTCGTGCTCGACTTGATCGTCACGACCTTGCGCGGGGCGGCGTCGAACGTGACGTCGAACCCGCAGTTGGCGAGCGTCAGCGGGTACGTCGTGGACGAGGCCTCCGCCGTACCGGAGGGCGCCCCGCTCGGCTCGCCGGACGCGAGCTCCTGACCGCCCGCGCACCCCGCGAGGGTGAGCGAGGAGGCGAGGACGAGCGCCGCCGTCGGGCCTGCGCGCAGCGCGCGGCGGGCGGGACGGGCGGACGGGCGGACAGGGCGCAGCGTGGGCACGGCACTCCAGGTCGGGAGGTCGCCTGCCGGTGCGGGGCACGGCGGCGCGGCGAGAAGCGAGAGGGGTAGGGCGCCACAATCCGCGACGAGGATCCGCGGTCCAAGCACGGGCCGCTGCGGCGAGCCAAGCGCGGCTCGCGATCCGTGTCCCAGCCTAGTAGGTCGGCGGACCGGTGGTGCGACGGTTCAGCGGTCGGCGAAGCGGGCGGTGCTCCCGCGCGGACCCGCCGCGCCGCGCGGTCCTACAGTGGCCTCATGAGCCCGACGGCGGAGCCCGCCTCTCCCGGCACGTCCGGTCGCGCGCCCCGGGGGCGGGGCGGGCGCACCGACCCGTCACGCCTGTGGGCGCCGCTGCTGGGGATCGCCTCGGCGCTCGGGGCGTTCGCCGTGGCCGAGCTCGTCGCACTCGTCGTGGGGTCGGGGTCGAGCCCCGTGCTCGTGGTGGGTGCCGGTGTCGTCGACCGGGTCCCGCCGTGGCTCAAGGACTTCGCGGTCGAGACGTTCGGGACCGCGGACAAGACCGTGCTGATCCTCGGGATCGTCGTCGTGCTGGCGGTCGCGGCCGTCGTGGCGGGGATCCTCGAGACGCGGCGGCCGCCGTGGGGGACCGTGCTGCTCGTGGTGGTCGGCCTCGTGGGGGTCCTGGCCGCCGTCACACGACCCGACGCGACGCCCCTGTGGGCTCTGCCGACCGTGGTGGGGGTCGGCGTCGGGATCATGCTCCTGCGGACGGGAGCGGCGCGGCTGCGGGCGTGGCGAGGCTCGGCGCTCAGCCCGGTCGTGACCCCGACGGCCGAGCCGGAGACCCCGCTGAGCGCGACCCGTGGGCGCGAGGCGCTCGACCGCCGGTCCTTCCTGGTCTTCGCAGGCCTGACCACGGCGACCGCGCTCGTGGTCGGCGGCGCGTCGCGCGTGCTGTCGGCGGGGTCGCGGGCCCTGACCGCGGCGCGGGACGCGATCCGCCTCCCGGCGCCGGTCGGCCCGGCCGTCGTCGTGCCCGCGGGGGCGAGCCTCGACGTGCCCGGCATCGCGCCCTACGTGACGCCCAACGACGAGTTCTACCGCATCGACACGGCCCTGCGCGTGCCCGAGGTGAACCCCGACGACTGGCGGTTGCGCATCGTCGGGCTCGTCGAGGAGGAGGTCGAGATCTCGTTCGACGAGCTGCTCGCGCTGCCCCTCGTCGAGCACGCGACGACCCTGACGTGCGTGTCCAACCAGGTGGGCGGGGACCTGGTCGGCAACGCGGTGTGGCTCGGCCACCCGCTGCGCGACCTGCTCGCGCGGGCCCGGCCGCACGCCGACGCCGACATGGTCCTCTCGCGCAGCGCGGACGGCTGGACCGCGAGCACGCCGCTCGACGTGCTGACGGACCCGGGCCGGGAGTCGCTGCTCGCGGTCGGCATGAACGGCGAGCCGCTGCCGCTCGCGCACGGCTTCCCCGTGCGCATGGTCGTGCCGGGCCTGTACGGGTACGTGTCGGCGACCAAGTGGGTCGTCGAGCTCAAGGTCACGCGCTTCGCCGACGACGTCGCGTACTGGTCGACGCGCGGCTGGTCGCAGCGCGGGCCGATCAAGATGTCGTCACGCATCGACGTGCCGCGCTCGGGTGCGTCGGTCTCCCCGGGGGCCGACGGTGACGTGGTCGTCGCGGGAGTCGCGTGGTCGCAGCACACGGGGATCGCGGGCGTCGAGGTGCGGGTCGACGAGGGGGAGTGGGAGCAGGCGGAGCTCGCGGAGACGGTCTCGGCCGACACCTGGCGGCAGTGGTCCTGGAGATGGACGTCGCCCGAGAAGGGCAGCCACGACCTCGCGGTGCGGGCGACCGACACGGACGGGACGGTCCAGACGTCCGTGAAGGCTCCGCCCGCGCCGGACGGGTCGAGCGGCATCTACTCGATCGGCGTGACCGTGGCCTGAGCGGGGCCGTCCAGCATGCGAGAGGCCGCACGGTCGGCGTCGGGCGTGCCGCGGGGCGTGGCAAGGTAGGGGCGTGACGACCTCGCAGACCACGCCCCCGCCCACCCCCTCGACGTCCGCGTCCACCGCGGCCGACGCGTCCGCGCAGACCCGGCGCGCCGTGGTCACCGGCGCCTCGTCGGGCATCGGTGCGGCGACGGTGCGCCGCCTGCGCGCGCAGGGGTGGGACGTCGTCGCGTTCGCGCGCCGAGCGTCCCTGCTCGACGCCCTCGCCGTCGAGACGGGCGCCCACCCCGTGGTGGGGGACGTCACGAGCGACGACGACGTGGCGCACCTCGTGCGCGAGGCCGAGGCTCGCGGCCCGGTCCACGCGGTGCTCAACATCGCGGGCTTCGCGAGCGGCACGGACCCCATCGACGCGAGCGACCTGGACCGCTGGCGCGCCATGTTCGAGACGAACGTGCTGGGCACCGTGCGCGTGACCAAGGCGTTCCTGCCGGCGATCCGTCGCGCGGGCTTCGGCACGGTCCTGGTCCTGACGTCGACCGCGGGGCACGACGCGTACAGCGGCGGGTCCGGCTACGTCGCGACCAAGCACGCCCAGGCCGCGGTCGCCGAGACCCTGCGGCTCGAGCTCAACGGCGAGCCCGTCCGGGTCCTGGAGGTCGCGCCCGGGATGGTCCGCACCGAGGGGTTCTCCCTGACCCGGTTCGACGGCGACCAGGCCCGGGCCGACGCGGTCTACGACGGCGTCGAGGCGCCGCTGACCGCCGACGACGTGGCCGACGTCGTCACGTTCGCCGTGACCCGGCCCCAGCACGTCGCGATCGACACGCTCGTGCTGCGGCCCGTCGCGCAGTCGTCCACGACGCTGTTGGCCCGCGGCCCGCTCGTGACCAGGCGCTGACGTCTGCTGCCCGTGCCTGAACGCTGTCCGGCCCCGGACGCCGGTGCGGAGCCCCGGGCCGGGACGCGCTTGTCGGGCCGGACCCGGGCTGGCATGATGACGCCCGTGATCCCCGCCGCGCACCCCCTGAGCACCCGAGTGCTCCTGGTGCGCCCGTGGGCGGTCCGCGCGTCGAGCTGTTGTTGAGGGCTCGCTGACGCTCCAGCAGCGCGCGACCTGGTGTCAGCGAGCAGTGCCACGCCCCTCCCTCTCCTGTGAGGGCGTGATGGTCACCGATCAGTTCTCCAGGACTGGTCGGTCTGCCCTCGTGAGCACCCGCCTCGACACCAGGACCTCCCATGAACCTCGCTCTGATCGCCCACCCGTTCGCCGTGACCGGTGACGTCGACCCCCTCGGCCACCTGCTCGCCCACGACCCGTGGTTCGCCGCGGCCGCCCGCGCCGTCGCACCGCCGACGACCCCCGGCCCGACGGCGCAGCCCGGCCCGGGCCGCGCGCTCACCATCGAGTGGCTCGTCGCGCGCGACATCGACACCTACCGGGCGCGGCGCGGGGAGCCCTCGCGCGGTCGGCCGGCGACCGCGCGCTGACACGGCGGCCTCTGGCAGCAGCCTCCTCGCGTCGCCCCGGCCCCTCACCGCGCGGGCTCATGCCGCGGCACGCACCGCGACGGGTGGGGTCATCCGCAGCCCGGGCAGGTTCCGTCGGGCGATCAGCCACTCCGCGATCACGACGTTCGGCAGCCAGCACAGGAACGCGACGGGGGCGTAGGCGGTCTCGAACAGGACTCCCGGATCGGCGTCGGGACCCGCGAACGGCGTCTGGACGGCCACGAGGACCCCGACCCACAGGCGCAGCGTCACGGCGGCGTAGGTCAGGGCGAAGCAGCGGATCATCCACGCCTGGTGCTCGGCGACGCGGCCCGCGCGGATCGCGCGGTAGGCCTTCCAGCCCGTCCACGCCCACAGCACCGCGAGCGTCCCGAACCCGAAGAAGCCGAGGAACGCCACCGAGCTCGCGGTCGAGATGACGAGGCCGGTGAGCGCACCCACGCCGACCCCGACCAGGTAGACCCTGCCCAGCACGCGATGCAGGCGCGGGGCGCGGCGGCGCCAACGGGAGACGAACTGCAGCGGCCCCACCAGGAGGGCGATCCCGGCGAACGCGATGTGCAGGTAGAACGCGAGCTGGATCGCGGGCGGGCGGTCCGCGAACGTCGAGGCGAGACCCGTGTCGTCCTGGGCGAGCTCGTCGAGCGTCGCGCCCGTGTAGGACGTGAGCAGGATCGCGGCCATGGCGATCGAGCTGAGCGCGACCCAGACGAGGCCAGGCCGGAAGCGACGGGGGTGTCCGGTCGGTCGCCCGGGACCGGCCGGTCGTGCGTGGTCGGCCGGCCGCGAGGGGCGGTCGGGTCGGGAGGTGCTCGTGCGGCCGGGTGCGGCGGTGGCGCCGGGGGAGGCCGCCGCCTCGGAGGGAGTGGGCATCGTCGCCTCGTTCTCGGGTCGGGGTGCGGGGCAGGAGGACGGGCGAGCGTGCCGTCGCCCTTCGCCTCCAGCGTCCCGTCCCGCGCGATCCCGGCGACAGGAGGGAGTCCCCCCGAAAACCTGGCGGCCGGCCCCCGCCCGGCGCGCGACCGGTCCGGTACCCCGGTCCAGCAACCCACCCGGGGCGGGTGCGCAGACCAGGGCGCGGACCTCGGCGTGGCCGTCGGGCAAGACGGAGGAGGCCGGCGTGCCGCCGCCGAAGACGCGCCGCGCCGTGGAGCTCGTCCGCCAGAGCCCGGGGGCCTCGGGGATGCCCACGCGAGCGGTACACCCTCGAGCTCGGAGGCCTTGTCCGGTGCGTCGTGCCGCACGACCTGCGCGTGTTCCTCGCGGACGGTCACGTCGTGCGTCGTGAGGTTCTCCTCGCGCCGCTCCGTCGTTCGTGTCGCCCCAGGACGAGCCCGCGGGGCGGCGCGTTATCATGGGGCCACAGGCATCGACCCGGCCATCACCGGTGAGCCTCCGGAAGAACAGGCCCCGCCGCGCGGGACCCCAGTAGAACCGGACGGGTAGGCCCGTCACAGCCGTGTCGAGCGGTCGCCGCTCGGGTGCCCACAGCGCCCGACGACGGCAAGCGGGGTGGTACCGCGGCTCGCCTTCTCCCTCGGGAACCAGGGAAGGGTGGTCGTCCTCGCACGAGCACGTCCCGGACCACCGCCTGCCACTCACGATGGAGCCACTGAGCCATGGCCTACCCTCTGCACCGCACCGACGACACCGCCCCTGACGGTCAGGGCCACCAGATCCCCGCCAGCCCCAACCTGCCCGCGCTCGAGCGTGGCGTGCTGTCGTACTGGTCCAAGGACGACACGTTCCGTGCGTCGATCGAGCACCGCGAGGCGGGCCAGGACGGCGACAACGAGTTCGTCTTCTACGACGGCCCTCCGTTCGCGAACGGCCTGCCGCACTACGGCCACCTCCTGACGGGCTACGCCAAGGACGTCGTGCCGCGCTACATGACGATGCGCGGCAAGCGTGTCGAGCGCCGCTTCGGCTGGGACACGCACGGCCTGCCTGCCGAGCTCGAGGCCGAGCGCGTGCTGGGCATCACCGACAAGTCCCAGATCGAGGCCATGGGCATCGCCGCGTTCAACGAGGCCTGCCGCGAGTCCGTGCTCAAGTACACGGACGAGTGGAAGGAGTACGTGACGCGTCAGGCGCGCTGGGTCGACTTCGCGAACGACTACAAGACGCTCGACATCACGTTCATGGAGTCGGTCATCTGGGCGTTCAAGCGCCTGTACGACAAGGGGCTCGCGTACGAGGGCTACCGCGTGCTGCCGTACTGCTGGCGCGACGAGACGCCGCTGTCGAACCATGAGCTGCGCATGGACGACGACGTGTACCAGTCGCGTCAGGACCCGGCGCTCACGGTCGGGTTCCGCCTCTCCGGCGACGCCGTGGACGGCGTCGCCTCTCCGGCCGCCGGTGCGCTCGTCCTCGTGTGGACCACGACCCCCTGGACGCTGCCCTCGAACCTGGCGGTCGCCGTCGGGCCGGACGTCGACTACGTCGTGGTGCGCGCGGGTGCCGGCTCGGCCGTGGCGGGCGACACGGTCGTGCTCGCGGCCGCCCGGCTGGGCGCCTACACCAAGGAGCTCGGGGAGGACGCCGAGGTCCTGGCGACCGTCAAGGGCGCCGACCTGGCGGGCCTGCGCTACACCCCGGCCTTCGACTACTTCACGGACCGTTCGGCCGAGGGCTGGCCGAACGCGCACCAGGTGCTCGTGGCCGACTTCGTGACGACCGAGGACGGCACGGGCATCGTCCACCTGGCGCCCGCCTTCGGTGAGGACGACATGGCCGTGTGCGACGCCGCGGGCATCGTGCCCGTCGTGCCCGTCGACGCCCGTGGGCGTTTCACCAACGCGGTCCCCGACTACGCGGGCGAGCAGGTCTTCGACGCCAACCCCAAGGTCATCAAGGACCTCAAGGAGGGCACCGGCCCGCTCGCACGCGTCGAGGCCGCCGCGCGCGCCGTCGTGCTGCGCCACGAGACCTACCAGCACTCCTACCCGCACTGCTGGCGCTGCCGGAACCCCCTGATCTACAAGGCGGTCTCGAGCTGGTTCGTGCGCGTGACCGAGTTCCGCGACCGCATGGTCGAGCTCAACCAGGACATCACGTGGACGCCCGAGCACATCCGCGACGGCCAGTTCGGCAAGTGGCTCGCGGGCGCGCGCGACTGGTCGATCTCGCGCAACCGCTACTGGGGCACGCCCATCCCCGTGTGGGTCTCGGACGACGCGAACTACCCGCGCATCGACGTCTACGGCTCGATCGCCGAGCTCGAGGCGGACTTCGGCGTGCCCGTCACGGACCTGCACCGCCCGTTCATCGACGACCTGACGCGCCCCAACCCGGACGACCCCACCGGGAGGTCCGTCATGCGCCGCATCCCCGACGTCCTGGACGTGTGGTTCGACTCGGGCTCGATGCCGTTCGCGCAGGTGCACTACCCGTTCGAGAACGCCGACTGGTTCGAGCACCACTACCCGGGCGACTTCATCGTCGAGTACATCGGCCAGACCCGCGGATGGTTCTACACGCTGCACGTCCTGGCCACGGCCCTGTTCGACCGCCCGGCGTTCCGCTCGGCCGTCTCGCACGGGATCGTGCTCGGCTCCGACGGGCGCAAGATGAGCAAGTCCCTGCGCAACTACCCGGACGTCTCCGAGGTCCTGGACCGCGACGGCTCCGACGCGATGCGCTGGTTCCTCATGAGCTCGCCCATCCTGCGTGGCGGGAACCTCATCGTCACCGAGGAGGGCATCCGCGACTCGGTGCGCCAGGTGCTGCTGCCGCTGTGGAGCACCTACTACTTCTTCACGCTCTACTCGAACAACGCCGCCGACGGCGCGGGGTACACCGCGAAGCGGGTGGCCCCCGAGCGCGTCGCGGACCTCCCCGCCCTCGACCGCTACCTGCTGGCCCGCACGCACGACCTGGTCGAGACCGTGACGGCCCAGCTCGACGCGTACGACATCGCCGGAGCGTGCGAGGCGGTGCGCGAGCACCTCGACGTGCTGACCAACTGGTACGTCCGCACGCAGCGCGACCGCTTCTGGGACGAGGACGCGGACGCCTTCGACACGCTGTGGACGGCCCTCGAGGTCCTCACGCGGGTCATGGCGCCGCTCGCGCCGCTGCTCGCGGAGGAGGTCTGGCGCGGGCTCACGGGCGGGCGCAGCGTGCACCTGACCGACTGGCCGACCGTCACGGCGCAGGAGCCGGCCGAGACCTGCGCCGACTCGCTCGCGGGCGTCCTGGTCGCCGACGACGCGCTCGTCGCCTCGATGGACCTCGTCCGTTCGGTGGCCTCGCTCTCGCTCGGTCTGCGCAAGGCGCACTCGCTGCGCGTGCGCCAGCCGCTGAGCACCCTGACCGTCGTGACCGAGGACCCGGCAGCGCTCACGTCCTACGCCGACCTGCTGGCCCGCGAGCTCAACGTCAAGACCGTGCGGTTCCTCGACCTGGAGTCGGGCGCGGCGGACGAGTTCGGCGTCTCGCAGAAGCTCACGGTCAACGCGCGGGCCGCCGGCCCGCGTCTGGGTCGCGGGGTCCAGGCGGTCATCAAGGCCGCCAAGGCGGGTTCGTGGCGCGTGGGTGACGACGGGTTCGTCGTCGTCGAGACGCCCGACGGCGACGTGCCGCTGCTCGGTTCCGAGTACGAGCTCACGACCGTTGTGCTCGCCGAGCAGGGCCACGACGAGGTCGACCCGGCGGCCCCGTCGATCGCGGCGGCCGTGCTGCCCACGGGCGGCTTCGTGGTCCTCGACCTCGAGCTGAACGACGCGCTCCTGGCCGAGGGATACGCGCGCGACATCGTGCGCGAGGTCCAGGACGCCCGCAAGGCCGCAGGTCTCGACGTCTCCGACCGGATCGACCTGTCGCTCTCGGTGCCCGGCCCCTGGCAGGGCGCGGTCGAGGACCACCGCGACCTCATCGCGGGCGAGACCCTCGCCGTGAGCGTCACGATCGACCTCTCGCCGACCGACGAGCGCCAGGTCCTCGTGGCCAAGGCCGCCTCGGACGCCGGCGTGTCCGGGGCGACGGAGGTGCAGGCGTGAGCGGCTTCCGCGTGGGCCGGGGCGCCGGCGAGCGTCCCGGTGACAAGGACGCGCGGCGCCCCGGCGGCGCAGCGCACCAGCGCACGGCCGAGGAGGCCGCAGCGCTCGAGGACCTGGCCACGGTGTACGCGCACATCATGGACCGGGCCCCCGAGCACGACATCGACCCGACGCTCGACCGCGTGCGGCGGGTCCTCGAGCTCCTGGGCGACCCCCAGAAGGCGTACCGGACCGTCCACATCACGGGGACCAACGGCAAGACGTCGACCTCGCGCATGGTCGAGCGGCTCGTGCGCGAGCACGGCCTGCGCACCGGACGCTTCACGAGCCCGCACCTGACCTCGGTCACCGAGCGCATCGCGATCGACGGCGAGCCGGTGACCCCGGCACGCTTCGTCGAGATCTGGGAGGACGTCGCGCCGTACGTCGGCGTGGTCGACCGCGAGTCGCAGGAGGCCGGCGGGCCGCGGCTGAGCTTCTTCGAGGTGCTCACGGTCATGGCCTTCGCCGCGTTCGCCGACGCCCCCGTCGACGTCGCGATCGTCGAGGTCGGCATGGGCGGCAGCTGGGACTCGACCAACGTCGTGGACGGCGACGTCGCGATCGTGACGCCCATCTCGATCGACCACACGCGCTGGCTCGGCCACACGATCGAGGAGATCGCGACCGAGAAGGCGGGGATCGTCAAGCAGGGCGCGGTCGTCGTGCTCGCCGAGCAGAGCGACGTGGCCGAGGCCGTCGTGATCGAGGCGGCCGCCGCCAAGGACGCCCGCGTCCTGCGCGAGGGCCAGGACATCGCCGTCGCGGGACGCACGCCCGCGGTCGGGGGACAGGTCGTCGACCTGCGCACCCCGGCCGGCCTGTACACGCAGATCTTCCTGCCCATGATCGGCGAGCACCAGGCGCACAACGCCCTGCTCGCCCTCTCGGCGACCGAGGCGCTGCTCTCGGGCGGTCGGGCGCTCGACGGCGGGGTCGTCGAGGCCGCGTTCGGCGACGTGTCCTCGCCAGGTCGTCTCGAGGTCCTGCGGTCCAGCCCGACCGTGATCGTCGACGCGGCCCACAACCCTGCGGGCGCCGAGGCGCTCGTCGCGGCCGTCGACGAGGCGTTCGAGTTCGAGCGACTCATCGGGGTCGTCGCGATCATGGGTGACAAGGACTCCGAGCAGATCCTGTCGGTGCTCGAGCCCGTGCTCGCCGAGATCGTCGTGACGCGCAACTCGGCCGAGCGGTCGGCCGACCCGGCGGACCTCGCCGAGATCGCGATCGACGTGTTCGGGGAGGACCGGGTCCACTCCGCCGAGCGGCTCGACGAGGCGCTCGCGATCGCGGTCGACCTGGCCGAGCGCGACGACTCGGTCGGCGTCGGCGTCGGGACCGGCGTCCTCGTGACCGGGTCCGTGATCACCGCGGCCGACGTGCGGATCCTGCTCGGGCGCGGCTGACCCCTGGCGCACCACCACGACGCAGGGCGCCCCTCGGA
>NZ_JBHUAD010000107.1:0-13177 GCF_042789955.1 Oerskovia sp. NPDC056781 | reverse complement strand
CCGGCGAACCACCTGCCGCCGGTCGATAACGTGGGGGCGCGCCCGTCCGCTTCACACCCCTCTGACCTGCCCCGACGGCGCCGCCCCCCTGGGTGGGGAGCGGCGCCGTCGGCGTGTGCGCGTGTGCGCGTGTGCGCCGAGGGTGACGGACATGCCCGCCGAGGGTGACGGACATGCCCGCCGACGGTGGCGTGAACCGTCGCCGACGGTGACGGAGATGCCCGCGCTCAGGGGCGCGGCGGGCCCTGGTGGATCCGCGCGAGCTGCGACTCTGCCGTCACCTTCGTCGGGTCCCAGCCGGCCTCGAGCCACCAGGTCGCGCCTGCCGCCTCGAGCGCCCGCGCGTCCTCGGCGGCAGCGTCGAGGTCGGTCGCGAAGTCGCGCTGGACGACGAGCTCGAACGTCCCGGCGCCGGGGTCCCGGTGCGCGGCGACCCAGCCCGCGACCTCGCGCACGTCGTCGGGCGTGAGCGGGTCCAGGCCGCGGTCTCCGCGGAGCTGGACGGTCACGCCGTCCCAGCGCACCGCGCGGCTCATCGACCTCTCGCTCGGGAAGACGCCCACGGGCCACACCGGGATGCGTCCGTTGACGGGCTGGGGTGAGATCGTCATCTCGCCGGTCGAGATGTGCTTCCCGTCGAACGAGAACGCCTCACCGGACCAGGAACGCTCGAGGAACGCGAGGACGTCGTCGAGCAGCTCGGCCCGCTCGCGCAGCGACGTGAGCTGACCGGGGACGGCGCTGAAGCCGGCGTCGTCGAGCACCCCGACGCCCGCCGGCAGGACCAGCCGACCGCCCGAGAGGTGGTCGACCGTCAGCGCCTGGCGCGCGAGCTCCCACGGGCGCCTGCGTGGCAGGGCGAACACGAGTGCTCCCAGCGTCACGCGCTCGGTCTGGACGGCAGCAGCGGCGAGGATGCCCCACGGGTCGTACCCCTCCATGCCGGGCAGGCTGATGCCGTCCCAGGTGAAGTAGCCGTCCCAGCCGTGCTCCTCGGCCTCACGGGCCATCGCGACCAGCTCTGACGCGGAACCGAAGCTCCCGACGAACCCGAACTGCAAGCCCATGACATCCTCCTGCGACTCGTTGGCGGTCCTCCCACGGTAGGTGCGGCCACCCACACGCGCCCCGAGAACGGCGACGGGCGGGCTCCCGGAGGACCGGGAACCCGCCCGCAGCGCCCTGCGAGGGCGAGGATCAGTGCTTGTTCCTGCGCGGGATGAAGTGCACGACCGTCACGACGACCGCACCCGCCACGACGCCGATGATCGCCGAGCCCAGGGTGTCGACGAGCCACACCAGGAACCCGCCCACGGCCGGCACGCCGTGCACGGCGTCCTCGAGGACGTGCAGGAGGTCGTAGGGCCCGTGCCAGCCCAGGTCGTACGTGCCCTGGAGCAGGATGTGGCCACCGACCCACAGCATCGCGACGGTGCCCACGATCGAGATGACGGCCATGACGCGCGGCATCGCCTTGACCAGGCCGTGGCCGAACGACTTGACCCAGCCGGTCTCGCGCCCCGCCAGGTGCAGGCCGATGTCGTCCATCTTCACGATGAGCCCGACGATCCCGTACACGACCGCCGTGATGAGCAGCGCGACGATCACCAGGATGATCGCGCGGGCCCAGAAGCCCTCCGCCGCGACCTCGTTGAGCGCGATGACCATGATCTCCGCGCTGAGGATGAAGTCGGTGCGCACCGCGCTCGACACGACGCTGTCCTCGTCGACGGCCTTCTTGGCCGCGGCGTCGTCTACGGCCTCGCCGTGCTTGCCCGAGACCATCTCCCAGAGCTTCTCGGCGCCCTCGAACGCGAGGTAGGCGCCACCGACCATGAGCAGCGGCGTCAGCAGCCACGGCAGGAACTGGCTCAGCAGCAGGGCCGCGGGGAGGATGAACAGGAGCTTGTTGCGCAGCGAGCCCATCGCGATGCGCTTGATCACGGGCAGCTCGCGCTTCGCGGCCAGCCCGGCGACGTACTGGGGCGTGACCGCGGTGTCGTCGATCACGACGCCGGTCGCCTTGACGCTCGCCCGCCCCGCCGCGGCGCCGATGTCGTCGACGGACGCGGCCGCCAGCTTGGCGAACGCTGCGATGTCGTCCAGGAGGGCTGCGAGTCCAACGGCCATGAGGTCTCCACGAGGCCCGTGTCGCCGCCCACGAGCCCTGAGGTCGGGAATCGACGCGGCTGTAGCGCATCGTAACGACTCGGGCGCCCCGCCGTCGCGGGGCGTCCGCGGGCCGAGGGTGACGTGCATGACCGCCGAGGGTGGCGCCTGCGCCCGCTGAGGGTGACGCACCAGTCCGCCGGGGGTGACGTGTCGGCTGCCCGACGGCGTCGCTCCCGTCGGCCGGTGGTGTCACCTTCGCCTGGGGTCTGGTCACCGCCAGCGACCGGGTCGGTCACCCTCGGCGGTCTCGGACGTCACCGTCGGTGACCAGGTAGTCACCCTCGGCGACTAGGTGGGTCACCGTCGGCGGTCCTGGGCGTCACCCTCGGCGCTCCCCGGGCGACGTGTGACGCGATCGGTCGCACCGCCGTCGGGCAGACGTCCTAGGCTGGTCCCCATGGCTAACCACTACGACGTCGTCGTCCTCGGCGCGGGCCCCGGCGGCTACGTCGCCGCCATCCGCGCGGCCCAGCTCGGCCAGTCCGTCGCGATCATCGAGGAGAAGTACTGGGGCGGTGTGTGCCTCAACGTCGGGTGCATCCCCTCCAAGGCGCTCCTGCGCAACGCGGAGCTCGCCCACCTGTTCACGCACCAGGCCGACTTCTTCGGCATGAGGGGTGACGTGTCGTTCGACTTCGGCAAGGCGTTCGACCGCAGCCGCGACGTCGCCGACGGCCGCGTCAAGGGCGTGCACTTCCTCATGAAGAAGAACAAGATCACCGAGTACGACGGGCGCGGCACGTTCCGCGACGCGAACACGATCGACGTCGCGCTGTCCTCGGGCCAGACCGAGACCGTGACGTTCGCCAACGTCATCATCGCGACCGGTTCGAAGGTCCGCCTGCTCCCGGGCGTCGAGCTGAGCGACAACGTCGTCACGTACGAGAAGCAGATCCTCACGCGCGAGCTGCCGCGCTCGATCGCGATCGTCGGGGCCGGCGCGATCGGCATGGAGTTCGCGTACGTCCTCAAGAACTACGGCGTCGACGTGACCATCATCGAGTTCCTCGACCGTGCGCTGCCCAACGAGGACGTCGAGGTCTCCAAGGAGATCGCCAAGCAGTACAAGAAGCTCGGCGTGAACATCCTGACGTCGACAGCGGTGCAGACCGTCGTCGACAACGGGTCCTCAGTGACCGTGTCCTACAAGGGCGTCAAGGACGACAAGCCCGGCTCGATCGAGGTCGACAAGGTCCTCATGGCCGTGGGCTTCGCGCCCAACGTCGAGGGCTTCGGCCTCGAGAACACGGGCGTGCAGCTCACGGACCGCGGCGCGATCGCGATCGACGACGTCATGCGCACCAACGTCCCGCACATCTACGCGATCGGTGACGTCACCGCGAAGCTCATGCTCGCGCACGTCGCCGAGGCGCAGGGCGTCGTCGCGTCCGAGACCATCGGCGGCGCCGAGACCATGACGCTCGGCGACTACCGCATGATGCCGCGCGCGACGTTCTGCCAGCCGCAGATCGCGAGCTTCGGCCTCACCGAGCAGCAGGCCCGCGACGAGGGCTTCGACGTCAAGGTCTCCAAGTTCCCCTTCACCGCCAACGGCAAGGCGCACGGCCTGGGCGAGCCCACGGGCTTCGTCAAGCTCGTCGCCGACGCCCGCTACGGCGAGCTTCTCGGTGGCCACCTGATCGGCCCCGACGCGTCCGAGCTTCTGCCCGAGCTCACGCTCGCCCAGAAGTGGGATCTCACGGCGTCCGAGCTGGGGCGCAACGTGCACACGCACCCGACGCTGTCGGAGGCCGTGCAGGAGGCGATCCATGGGCTCGCGGGGCACATGATCAACTTCTGACCTGAATGTTCTGGCCGATCGGGGTGGAGCGGTCGGTGAGGGGCCCGGATCTGCGAGTCTTCGCGGGCCCGGGCCCCTTTTTGCGCCCTCATGCGAGTGGGCAGAAAGGGACATCGCGAGCCAGGAGGGGCCGCTCCGACGGGTGCGGAGGGCGTGGGGTCACCCGCGACATCTCCGCCACGCTTCGAGCCGGGGGTTGGTGGGGGATCGTCGGGAGGGGCCCTGCCGGGAGCTGACCCGAGGTTGCGGAGCTTGTCGAGCCAGTCGTTAACGACAGTGGCCCAGGTGGGTGTACCGCAAGGTGCAACACCTTCGGGCGGGCGCGGTGGCGGGGATCACGGGGAGGTCGACAGGCGAAGGTGCAGCCGTCTGGATTCTCACCGGCGGGCATTGTGGCCGGTCAGGACCAGGGTGTGCATCGAGGCGGTGAGGTTGAGTGCGGGCATGACGAGGTCATGGTCGCCATTGCGCGAAATCTCCAACATCGTCCGCAACGACGCTAAGGCTGGCTGGCAGGTAGAGAGTCCATACGGCCGAAACTGAGAACGGAGATCAAGCGGCTGCTCATTGAACACGGTTACCCGGCGGACAAGGACCCGTCTGTGACCGAACGAGCATCCCCAAGGCGGAGCAGATGACCGAGGCTGAGGCTGCATAGCGTAGCGCCACCTTCGTAGGGGTGGTGCGCAGGGGTGGGCACGTCGCGCCCCGACCGAACGTACAAACTGCGGGTTATCAGTGATTATGAGCCCCGGTCCCAGATGATCAACTCCTGATCTGGCCAAACGTCCGCTCAGAGCGGATGCGTTGTGACAGAGGCCCGGACCCGCAAGTTCTCGCCGGTCCGGGCCTCCGATTCACGGGCCCGGGGATGCGCTGAGGCGAAATAACCCTTCTAGGCTCCGACCCGCTCGGCGATAGCAGTTCCATCGACGAACAAGCTCTTGTCGGCGGTCAGATCTACCGTCGAAGCGAGGACGCCGAGCGCAACCAAGTGCTCGCCGATTGCTGTAAGCCCTTCGTCTCGAACCCAGGCGCGACGCGGGTCGGGGACGCCCTCGTCATTCAGGATTCGCTGGTGTTCCATCGGACGAGCTAGGTCCAAGTAGGTGACGACGTCGTCGTAAGAGATCTCACAGGCCTCCGCCAGAGCATTCGCAGAGGTCCACTCGGCCCCCGTGAGTGCCGCGAGGGCCGCCTCAACAGCCGAGAGGTCGGGCGCAGTGGGATCGCTCACGGTAGCGAGCGGACCAACCCAGATCTCAATCGCCTCGTCGATCAAGCGTCGCGAACGCTGTCGGATATTCTCGGGTAGCCAGTCGGTGGACTCAGCGATCTCGGTATTGAGGTGAAGTGTGCTATCGGAGAGAATCCCCTGTTTACGGTCCAAGAACGAGTTCGATAGCTTCTGGTTGAGGCTCGTAAGTGTGCAGTTGCCGATCGTGTCCACTAGCTCCCGGTGGACCTGCTCGACGTCCTTGACGCCCGACTCGCGTAGATACGTGGACCACTGCGCATTGGGCCTTTGCGGCATGAAGTGCTCAAGGGTGAAATTGGCCGAGGTCCAGTCGATGTGGCCGTCCTGGGAGCGGTGTTCTTCTAGTCGTCGCAAAACAAAGTACCGCTGGGTTACTCGCTGAAACGCGGCGAACGTGGCGGTCCCGGCTTTGTCGCGTAGCTCGGCGTCCGTCGGCCAGTACTTTCCCGGCTCCGAGAGGAACCGGTGGAGTGCGTCGGCAACGTTCGGCTTGTCGAACGACGCGACCTGGCCCACTAGCGTCGTGAAGATGCGGTTGAGGTTGTTGGTCGGTGTGCCGACGAGCATTCGTCGCACCAGGAACGACTCGATCAGTGTCAAGCATTGACGGACTTCAGGCTCGCTCAGGTCGCCTGCCGCATGCCGCACCAGTAGGTGGTGGGTCAGTGGCTGGTGAACATTCGAGCTCCACTCGTTCAGTCGACGTAGGGAGTTTGCTAGCCCATCGTCCTTGGGCGCGGTTGCCGCGAGAAAGACTGTCTGACGCTGAAACAGGTCCTTCAGCGTCGCCGTGACTTCTTCCTCGGAGTGTTCGACGTCTTGCAGGATCTGCTGCCAATGCTCGTAAACTGCCTCCGTCTTCACTTGCTCCAGACCGTTCCCGCGGCTCGCCAAGTCGACCCAAAGGAAGCGGCCAAAGCTGCGCCCGAGTGCGGCCTCCATTGGGCGCCAGTATGTTTGATGGGCATCTTCGTGGCTATCTGGAAGCAGCATGAAGAAATGGCTTCGCAGCTTGTCGACTTCGGAGAGTCCGACTCCCGTGCTGTTCAGTGTCTGAAAGATGCGGTGTGGATTGTCGCCTTCGCCCACCTCGATCTTCACCACGAGCAGGCCGTCGAGGATCGCCTGACGGAGCTGGCTCGCGGCAGCGGATCCATGCACATCGAGTAGTCGGCATACCCTCTCGCGCATCCAGGTATAGGCGACATGGATGCGACCGGTTCCTCCGGCCCCGCCATCGATGAGGAGGTCGCGCATTCCTTCGGCGTCAGTGGCCTTGGGTAGGATCTTCAGGCGCCCATCGCTGGCCGCATACTTGTTTCTCAGAATTTGTTCGTCGATCGCTTCCCGAAGGACGGCCGAGGTGGTAGCGTCGCGCAGTGCAGCGAGTAGAACCACGATTGTCGTCAACCGCTGCTGGCCGTCAATGACGTCCCACCTCTTCGGCTGTTCGTCCGAAGAGACGGACAAATCCGCCTGTGCATTTATCACCAGGCTACCGAGGAAGTAAGGGCTAAGCGAGTTTCCATTTACGAGGGCGTCGAACTGACGCTCCACGGGCCTCCAAAGAGCGTTCCATTGTCCGGTCGACCACGCGTAGTCGCGCTGGTAGGCCGGGACTACGTACTGCTTCGTGCCTTCGAGGATCTCTCGCAGCTTGCTCTCGGTGCCTTTAATCGTTCGCTCCTTGCTTGTGCCGTTGTCGACGCAAGCTTCACCGGGGTGGGGCGGTGCGTCAAGGGGAAAGCGGGTGAATCGGAAGCAAGGTGCAGGGGCTACCACCATGATGAACCGCGCCCAGCTGTCTCCAGCCCATCGGTCACCTTGAAGAGACTTGAGAATCCTGCACGCGCGACGCCGGACCCCACCTTCTGCGCGACGGTGCGCTCCGCCGTCGAGAACCCGGGGCCGCGCCCGCGACTACGACGGCGCCGCAGCGCAGGAACTCACGCGATCCCGAACTCCCGCCGCAGCATCTCCCCGACCATCCCAGGCACGTCGACCTCCCCGGGGTGCAGCGCGTCGTAGACCTGGAGTCCTTCCCAGGTGGAGATGACGAGCGCGGCGCGTTCCTCGGGCGACGCCCCGGCGTCGTCCAGCACGCCACGTGAACGTTGCGTCCGGATCATCCCGCCGATGACCCCGACGAGGACCTGGTGCCGCTGCTGGAGCACCGGCCGCGCGGGGTGTCCTTCGGTCCCGGCCTCGGCCGAGAGGGTCGAGAGGAGCTGGACCAACCCGGGTGCTTCCCGGTTGCGTTCGGCGGTGCCGACGAACCCGTCGACGAGGTCCTCGGCGGTGAACTCTGTGGGCATCTCGGGTGGTGCGTGCTGCGCGTCGTGCCATGCGATGACGGCCAGGAGCAGCGCGGTCTTGTTGCCGAAGTGGTGCAGGAGGGTCGAGTGGTCGATCCCGGCCTCGCGGGCGATGCCGCGCAGGGAGGCGCCGTAGAACCCCTTCTGGGCGAAGGCTTCTGCTGCGCGGGCGACGATCGACTGCTTGGTCGCCCGCCCGGTGGCGTACCCGTCGGGTCGCCCGGTCGTGGCTGCTTGTTGCGTGGTCACGGTGCATCCCCTCCGAGGTCAGAGGCTACCCCCTCGCCTAATTCCACCAACTGGTGGACGTTGGGCTATCCTTGCGGCGTGCTCACTCCTGACGCCCGACGACGTGCCCGTAGCGAGATGACCCTCACCGAGAAGGCCTCGCTCACCTCAGGCGCGAACTTCTGGAACACCAAGCCGGTCGACCGGCTCGGCGTTCCCTCGATCATGCTCACCGACGGCCCGCACGGCCTGCGCAAGCAGGGTGGGGCGGCCGACCACCTCGGCCTCAACGCGAGCATCCCCGCCACGTGCTTCCCGACCGCCGCGACCCTCGCCAACTCCTGGGACCCGACACTGGTCGAGCGGGTGGGCGAGGCGCTCGGCACCGAGGCCGCTGCCGAGAACGTCAGCGTCCTGCTGGGCCCCGGCCTCAACATCAAGCGCAACCCGCTCGCGGGCCGCAACTTCGAGTACTTCTCCGAGGACCCGCTCCTCGCGGGCCGGCTCGCCGCAGCGCAGATCCGCGGCATCCAGTCCCGCGGCGTGGGCGCGAGCGCCAAGCACTTCGCGGTGAACAGCCAGGAGACGCACCGGATGACGATGGATGAGGTCGTCGACGAGCGCGCGCTCCACGAGACCTACCTCGAGGCGTTCCGCATCGCGGTCACCGAGGGTCGGCCCTGGACCGTCATGAGCTCGTACAACAAGGTCAACGGGACCTACGCGAACGAGCACCGCGAGCTCCTGGAGGAGATCCTGCGGGGGCGGTGGGGCTTCGACGGCCTCGTCGTGACCGACTGGGGCGGCAACAACGACCGCGTCGCGGGCCTCGTCGCGGGCAACGCGCTCGAGATGCCGTCGACCGACGGGGCGACCGACGCGGAGGTCGTGCGCGCGGTCGAGGAGGGGCGCCTCGACGAGGCGGTCCTCGACGCCCGCGTCGACGAGCTGCTCACGCTGATCGCGCGTACGGAGCGCGCCCGCACGGCCGCGACCCCGCCCGACGGCGCCGCGCTCACCGCCCGCACGCCCGACGGCGCCGCACCGGTCGACCTCGACGCCCACCACGCGCTCGCGGTCGAGGCCGCACGGCGCTCGGTCGTCCTGCTGCGCAACGCGCGCGGCACCTTGCCGCTCGGGTCGCACTCGGGCCGCGTCGCCGTGATCGGTGACTTCGCAGCCGACCCCCGGTACCAGGGGGCGGGCAGCTCGCTGGTCAACCCGACCCGGCTGGACGTGCCGCTCGACGCGCTGCGCGACAGCGGCCTGGACGTCGTGGGCTACGAGCAGGGCTTTGCCCGCCGCGACGGGGGCCGGGGCGCGTGGGACTCGCCGTCGTCGGTGCGACGCCGGCGCAAGGCTGTCCGCCTCGCCGAGCGCGCCGACGTCGTGCTGCTGTTCCTCGGCCTGGACGAGTCCGCCGAGGCCGAGGGCGTCGACCGGACGCACATGCGCCTCGCGCGCAACCAGCTCGCCCTGACCCGCGAGCTGACCGCGCTCGGCGTGCCGGTCGTCGTCGTGCTGGCCGGTGGCGCGCCCGTCGAGCTGCCGTTCGCCGAGCACGTCGACGCGATCGTGCACGGCTACCTCGGCGGCCAGGGCGGTGGCCAGGCGATCGCCGACGTGCTGACCGGGAAGGTCGACCCGGCCGGACGCCTCGCCGAGACGTATCCGCTGCGCTACACGGACGTGCCGTCGTCGGCGACGTTCGGGCGGACCGAGGCGACGTCCGAGCACCGCGAGAGCATCTACGTCGGCTACCGCCACGCCGACAAGGTCGGCCTGCCGGTCCGCTACCCGTTCGGGCACGGCCTGAGCTACACGACGTTCGAGCACAGCGCCCTCGCCGCGGACCGCACGAGCGTCCAGGTCACGGTCACCAACACCGGCGACCGCACCGGGACCGAGACCGTGCAGGTCTACGTCGAGGCGCCGCGCGCCGCCGAGGGCGAGTTCCGCGCCCCCCGCGAGCTCGCCGGGTTCGCGAAGGTCACCCTGGCACCGGGGGAGAGCGCGAGCGTGACCGTCGACCTCGCCGAGCACGCGTTCGACGCCTACGACACGGGCGCCCACGAGTGGCGCACCGTGCCCGGCACCTACACCGTGCAGGTCGGCGCGTCGTCGCGCGACCTGCGGCTGTCCGCGCCCGTCGTGGTCGACGGCGAGCCGTGGGCCCCCGACACCACGGGCCTCCCGCACTACCGCAGCGGCCAGGTGGACCGCGTCCCCGACGACGAGTTCGCCGCGCTCCTGGGACGGACGCCCCCGGCCGCCGACTGGCCCGCCGGGCGCCCGCTCACGCGCGCCGACATCATCGCCCAGGCGCGCGGTCGTGGCGGCGTGGGGGGAGGGCTGGTCCGGCTCATCGACGTCGCCGGACGACTGCTCATGCTGCTGGGGCGTCCCCACGCGGCGAACAACACCCGTTTCGTCCTCGACCTGCCCTTCCGGTCGGTGTCGCGGATGAGCGCAGGCAAGGTCGACGACGCGATGCTCGACGCCTTCCTGCTGATGGTCAACGGCCGGTTCTGGCGCGGTGCACGCCGCCTGGTCCCGGCATGGCGTGCCCACGCGATGGCCGCGCGGGCTCCGAAGAAGGACTGAGAAGGAATGGCGACACGCACAGAGATCAAGCGGGACGCCGTCGCGCGCGCACAGGCGCTGCGCGCGACAAGGCGGGCCCGACGCGCCGAGCTGAAGGCGATGGCGCCGCAGGAGCGCAGGGCGGCCAAGGCGGCCGACAGGCGTGCGGCCCGTCAGGCGCGCAAGGCCGCCAAGGCGGAGCGCAAGGAGGCCCGCGCCGGGATGACCCGGGCCGAGCGCCGTGAGGACAGGCGGCGCGCGCGCATCGAGCGCAAGGTCGAGCACCGGCCGCGCCGCGCGGTGGGCTGGGGCGTCACGGCCGTGGCCGTGATCGCGATCGGGGGACTGGTCGCACCGTTCGCGAGCGCGTTCGGTCGCCTCATGACCATCGAGTACGACTCGTCGACGGAGGCGGGCGTGGCCGCCCGCGAGAACGCCGCCCAGGTCTCGGAGGACATCTCCGACGAGGGGATCGTCCTGCTGAAGAACCAGGACGATCTCCTGCCGCTGGCGGAGGACGCCCTCAACGTCTTCAGCTTCGCGTCCTTCAACCTCATCCTCGGGGGCGGCGGGTCGGGCGGCAGCAACCAGTCGCAGTCCGTGACCTTCTACGACGCCCTCGCCGAGCAGGGCGTCACGGTCAACCCTGACCTCAAGGCGACGATGGAGGAGGCCGGCGCCAAGACCAGCACGGGCGGCGGCAACGGTCTCCTGCAGATCGCGAGCTCGATGCTCAAGCCTGCCGAGGGCGAGCCCGCCCCGGACTACCTCACCGACGACGTCATGGCCCAGGCCGCGGAGTTCTCCGGCACCGCGCTGGTGGTCATCGGGAACGACGGCGTCGAGGGCTCGGACATGAGCGCCGAGCAGCTGCGCCTGACCGACGAGCAGCGCGCGCTGTTCGACCGTGTCACGGCGTCGTTCGACGACGTCGTGGTGGTCGTGAACTCGGGCAACCAGATGGAGCTCGGCTTCCTCGACGAGTACCCGCAGATCAGGTCCGCGGTGTGGATCGGCACGCCGGGCCCGCGCGGCGCGGTCTCGCTCGCCAAGGTGCTGACGGGCGACGTGAACCCGTCCGGCCGCCTGACCGACACCTACGCGTACGACGTGACGAGCGCCCCGGCGATCGCCAACGTCGGCGACTTCGACTATGCCAACGTCAAGCGCTCCCACCTCGACTACGAAGAGGGCATCTACGTCGGCTACCGCTACTACGAGACGCGCTACGCGGGCGACGAGGCGGGCTACGCGCAGGCCGTCCAGTTCCCGTTCGGCCACGGCCTGAGCTACACCACGTTCGCGCACGAGGCCGCGGTGCCGCGCGTCGAGGGCGACACGATCAGCGTCGACGTCACGGTGACCAACACGGGCGGCACGGCGGGCAAGGACGTCGTGCAGGTCTACTTCTCGGCCCCCTGGACGCCGGGCGGCATCGAGAAGTCCGCGATCGAGCTCGCGGGCTACGACAAGACGGCGATGCTCCAGCCGGGGGATTCCGAGACCGTGACCGTCACGTTCGACGTGCGCGACATGGCCTCCTGGGACACCGAGGGCCACGGCGCGTACCTGCTCGAGGCCGGGACCTACCAGGTCTCGGTGCGCACCGACGTCCACACCCCGGTCGCGCAGTTCGACCACGTGGTGGCCGAGGACGTCGTCTACGCCACGGACGCCGACACGGGGGCCGAGCTCACGAACCGCTTCGACTACGTCGAGGGCGACCTGACGTACCTCTCGCGCGCCGACTGGGAGGGCACGTACCCGCGGGCGCCCGAGGCCGGGGCCACGGCCTCCGACGAGCTGCTCGCGCGCATGGACCCGCAGATCGAGCCGGCAGAGGGCCAGACGCCGACCTACGGCGCCGACAACGGCCTCGTCCTGGCCGACCTCGCGGGCCTCGACCACGACGACCCGCAGTGGGAGGAGTTCCTCGACCAGCTCACGCTCGACGAGCAGATCGACCTCTTCGCCAAGGGCGCGTACCGCACGCACGCGGTCGACCGCCTCGGCATCCCCGCCATGGATCTGCTCGACGGGCCCGCCGGGCTGAACTCCCTGTTCAGCTCGCTCGAGGCGGCCGCCTACCCGACCCAGATCGTCGTGGCCTCGACCTGGAACGACGACCTCGCCCGTGCGCTGGGCGAGTCGGTGGGTACCGAGGCGAACGCCTACGGCATCGAGGGCTGGTACGCCCCGGGCATGAACCTGCACCGCACGGCCCTGGGCGGGCGCGACTTCGAGTACTTCTCGGAGGACCCGCACCTGTCGGGCATGATGTCGGCCGCGATGGTCTCGGGCGCCGAGAGCAAGGGCGTGCTGACCTTCATGAAGCACTTCGCGCTCAACGAGCAGGAGGTCAACGCCCGCACGGGCGTGAACGTCTTCGTCGACGAGCAGGCGCTGCGCGAGCTGTACCTCAAGCCCTTCGAGATCACGGTCAAGGAGGCCGACCCGACCGGTGCCATGAGCTCGTTCATCAACATGGGCGGCGTGTGGGCCGGCGGCAACGAGCAGCTCCTGCAGGACGTGCTCCGCGGCGAGTGGGGCTTCCAGGGCGTCGTCTCGACCGACGCGGTGCTGGGGGCCTGGATGGATCCCGGCCTCGCGGCCCGCTACGGCAACGACCTCATGCTCGCGATGCTCCCGGGCTCCGACAAGGCCACGAAGGCCGCGGTCGACGAGGACCCCGTAGGCGTGGGGAACGCGTTGCGTGACCGCGTCCACACGGTCCTGTACACCACGCTGCGGACCACGCTCTTCGAGTGATCCGGGCCTGGCCCGCACGTGCCCGACGCCGGAGCGCACCTTCCCCCGTGA
>NZ_JBHUAD010000106.1:0-13357 GCF_042789955.1 Oerskovia sp. NPDC056781 | reverse complement strand
GGGCGACGTCCACGCGCGTCGCCTCAGGGGCGCGTGACCGTCTCGTCGGCCGCGGTGGCCTCCTGCCACGGCCCGCAGGGCCCGTGGTGCGACCCTCAGGCGAGCGGGGCCCGCAGCAGGCGCACCGCCCCCGCCGCGACCGCGGCGGTCCCGGGCGTGGCCTCGCCGGTCACGAGGTCGGCGGCCCCGGCCGGGAGACCGGGCAGCTTGACCTCGTGCCCGGTGTGGTTGATCGCGACGACGTACTCGGCGTCGTCGCCGCGGCGGCGCACGACCTCGAAGCCCTCGACCAGGCCCGACGGCGCCAGCCCCGCGTCCGCGTAGACGGCGCCCAGGAGCGTGCCGAGGTCCGTGACGTCGAGGCGCGTCGAGACGTACCAGCCCGTGCCCTCGCCGAGCGCGTTGCGCGTGATCGCGGGGGCGCCCGGGGCGGGGCCGCCGACGTACGTGCCCACGACCTGCGCGCCCTCGAGCGCGATGTCGTCGGCCCACACGTCGCCCGCGAGCGTGCCCGTCAGGGCGGGAGCCGTCTCGCCGCCGTCGAGCGCGACGCCCAGCGACTCGCCCTCCCGCAGGGGCAGGAACTCCTCGACCGTGAGGCCGAGCGCGCGGCGCAGCGGCGCCAGGAACCCGCCCGGGTGCACGGCGTCGTGCTCGTCGACCGCGGCCGAGAAGTACGAGACGAGGAGTGTGCCGCCGCCCTCGACGTAGCGCGTGAGGTTGTCGGCCGACCCCTGCGTCAGCAGGTACGACGCGGGCGCGACGACCAGCCGGTACCCCGACAGGTCCTGCGCCGGGTGCGCGAAGTCCACCTGGACCCCGTCGCGCCAGAACCGGTCGTAGAACGCGTCGACGCGCTCGCGGTGCTGCGCGTCCACGCTGGGACGCCACTCGAGGTCCTGCGCCCAGAACGACTCGGGGTCCCACAGGATCGCGACGTCGGCGTGCACGCGCGACCCGCGCAGCTCCGCGACCTTGCCCAGGTCGGCGCCCAGCGCCACCACCTCGCGCCACACCCGGCTGCTCGTGCCGGCGTGGGGCAGCATCGCCGAGTGGAACTTCTCCGCGCCCGAGCGCGAGGCCCGCCACTGGAAGAACATGATCGCGTCGGCCCCGCGGCCCAGGTGCGAGAACGCGTTGCGCGCCATCTCCCCGGGGCGCTTGGCGACGTTGCGCGGCTGCCAGTTCACGCCCGACGTCGAGTGCTCGAGCAGCAGCCACGGCTTGCCACCCGCGACCGAGCGCGTGAGGTCCGCGGCGAGCGCGAGCCCCACCTCGTTGTGCGGGTCGCCGGCCCGCAGGTAGTGGTCGTTCGAGACGACGTCGACCTCGCGGGCCCACGCCCACAGGTCGGTCGACGGGCACTCGCCCGCCATGAAGTTCGTCGTGACGGGCACGCTCGAGTGCGCCCGGATCGCGTCGCGCTCGGCCACGAAGCAGGCCAGCAGGGCGTCGTTCGTGAAGCGCGCGAAGTCGAGGCGCTGCGCGGGGTTCACGACCGAGGCCGCGACCGCGGGCACGTCCACGTGGTCCCAGGCGCCGTAGACCTGGCCCCAGAAGCGGGTGCCCCAGGCGGCGTTGAGGCCGGCGAGGTCGCCGTAGCGCTCGCGCAGCCACTCACGGAAGGCCGCGGCGCTCGCGGGGGAGTAGTCGTCCGAGACGGGGGCACCGTACTCGTTGTGTACGTGCCACAGCGCGAGCGCGGGGTGCGAGCCGTAGCGCCTGGCGAGCTCGGTCGTGATGCGCACGCTCGCGCGGCGGTACTCGGGCGAGCTGGGCGAGACCATGCCGCGCGAGCCGAACCCGAGGACCGTGCCGTCGCGGGTCACGACGCGTGAGCGGGGGTAGGCGTGGAAGAACCACGCGGGCGGGGACGCGGTGGGGGTGCCGAGGTCGACACGGATGCCGTGGGCGTGCAGGAGGTCGATCAGGCGGTCGAGCCAGGCGAGGTCGAACTCTCCCTCGCGCGGCTCCATGAGCGCCCAGCTGAACATCCCGATGCTGACGAGGTTGACCCCGGCCTCGTGCATCAGGGCGACGTCCTGCTCCCAGACCTCCTCGGGCCACTGCTCGGGGTTGTAGTCACCGCCGTAGCAGATCGCGTCGACGCCGGGCAGCCAGCCGTCGTAGACGGGGCCGACCGGGCGGGGCTGGACGGAAGTCATGCGCTCTCCTCAACACGTCACTGTGCACGATCACAGGTGTGACCGGCGCTGCAACACCTAGGTAACAGCATGAAACATGATGTTGACAAGAGCACGTAGGTCGTGAGTACTGTGACCGTGCACAGCCCACACTGTCGTGAGTCGCCGTGGCCCGACGCCCTGGCGAGAAGCGCGATGGTTCCTTGACGAGGAGGACCTCATGCGCCTGTCCACAGGCACGAAGGCAGCGGCGATCATCGCCTCCGCCGCACTACTGATGACCGCCTGCAGCTCCGGCGACGGCACGGACGCCCCCGCGGCCGACGGCCCGGTCGAGCTCACCTTCTGGACCTGGGCGCCCAACGTCGACAAGGTCGTCGAGACCTGGAACGCGGCCAACCCGGACATCCAGGTCACGGTCAACAAGCAGGACGGCGGCGACCCCGCGATCACGAAGCTGCTCACCGCGGTCAAGGCCGGCAGCGGGGCGCCCGACATCATGCAGACCGAGTACCAGAAGATCCCCACGCTCGTCTCGGCCGACGCGCTCGCCGACATCTCGGGCGAGGTCGCGGACCTGGCGGACCAGTTCCCGGAGGGCGTCTGGAACGACGTGACCCTGGGCTCCGACGCGGTCTACGCCGTGCCGCAGGACTCGGGCCCCATGCAGTTCTACTACCGCGCCGACATCTTCGAGCAGCTCGGCCTGACCGTGCCGACGACCTGGGACGAGTACGCCGCGACGGCTGCCGCCTTGCAGGCCGCGGACCCGACCAAGCACCTCGGCACGTTCTCCGCGACCGACGCGGGCTGGTTCACGGGCCTCGCGCAGCAGGCCGGCGCCTCCTGGTGGGGCATCGACGGCGACGCGTGGACCGTCGCGGTCGACGACGAGGCGACGCTCAAGGTCGCGGACTACTGGGGCGGGCTCGTCGAGTCCGGCGTGATCGACAACAAGCCCATGTACACCCCCGAGTGGAACGCCGCGCTCAACAACGGCACGCAGATCGGGTGGCTCTCGGCCATCTGGGCGCCCGGCGTCCTCGAGGGCAACGCCCCCGACACCGCAGGGCTGTGGAAGATGGCCCCCATGCCGCAGTGGGACGCCGCGAAGCCTGCCACGGGCAACTGGGGAGGGTCCGCGACGGCCGTGACGAGCCAGTCGAAGCACCCCGAGCAGGCCGCGAAGTTCATCACGTGGCTCAACGCGTCGCAGGAGGGTGTCGACCTCCTCGTCGAGCAGACCGGCGTCTACCCGGCCAACATCCCGGCGTTGGCCGAGGCGCTGTCCGAGCCGCCGACGTTCTTCGCGAACCAGCCCGACTTCTACGAGATCGCGGCCCAGACGGCCAGGACCGCGGGCAGCTTCACGTACGGCCCCAACGTCAACGTCACCTACTCGGCGTACAACGACGAGTTCGGCAAGGCCACCGACGCGAAGTCGCAGGCCGCGTTCACCGCTGCGGTCGAGGCGATGCAGAAGGTCACGCTCGACGACATGAAGAGCTCCGGCTTCACCGTCGAGGAGTAGGCCCGACGGCGGCCGCCCGGTCAGTCCGGGCGGTCGCCCTCCCCCCTTCCGCACCGTGCTTCAACCGCCGTCCGCACCCGACCGGCGGAGACCTTCCGAGGAGAGATCGTGACCACGACCACGCCAGCGCGGCCCACCGCGCCGCCCGCGGTGCGACGCCGCCGACCCGGTGCGTCCCGGCGCCAGGGAGCCCCCTGGGCCTTCCTCGCCCCTGCGATCGTGCTGTTCGTCCTCTTCCTCGCACTGCCGATCGCGTATGCGGTGTACCTGAGCTTCCGCACCGAGAAGGTCAGCGGACTGGGCCTGGGGTCCGGATCACGGACCGAGGTGTGGAACGGGTTCGCGAACTACGCGGCGTCGCTCGCCGACCCGGAGTTCCTCGCGTCCGTGGGCCGCGTCGCGCTGTACGGCGTGATCGTCGTGCCGACCATGCTGGGCCTCGCCCTGCTCTTCGCGCTGCTGCTCGACTCGCGCCGGTCGCGCGCGACGAAGTTCTCCCGGGTCTCGATCTTCCTGCCGTACGCCGTGCCGGCCGTGATCTCCTCGCTCCTGTGGGGGTTCCTCTACCTGCCGGGCGTGAGCCCGTTCTACTACGTGTTCGACCGGCTCGGCTGGGACGTCCCGTCGTTGTTCTCGTCGAACCTGGTGATCTTCGCGGTCGCGAACATCGCGGTGTGGGGCGGCGTCGGCTTCAACATGGTCGTCATCTACACGTCGCTGCGCGCGATCCCGTCGGAGCTGTACGAGGCCGCCGAGCTCGACGGCTGCACGCAGGTCGGCATGGCCTGGCGGATCAAGATCCCCATCGTGGTGCCCTCGATCATCATGACGTTCGTCTTCTCGATGATCGCGACCCTCCAGGTCTTCGCCGAGCCGACGACCCTCAAGCCGCTCAGCAACACGATCTCCAGCACGTGGACCCCCCTCATGAAGGTCTACCGCGACGCGTTCATCCGCGGTGACCTGTACTCGGCGGCCGCGACCTCGGTGATCATCGCCGTCGCGACGTTCGTCCTCTCGTTCGGGTTCCTGCGCCTGGTGCAGAGCCGTGCCTTCGGTCAGGAGAAGTGACCATGACTACCGACGCCGCTGAGACCGCGCTCGTCGCCGAGACCGCCGGCTCCCGGGCGGGCTCCGTCCTGCCTCGTGCCCGCCGGGTCCCCCGGACCGGCCACCGGTCGGTCGGCGAGCGGCCGAGCGGGGCCGCGACCGCGATCCTGCTCGTGGGCGCGCTGTACTGCCTGCTGCCCGTGCTGTGGGTCGTCGTCGCGTCGACCAAGTCCGGGAGCGAGCTGTTCTCGACGTTCACCTTCGCCCCCTCGTCGCACCTCCTGGACAACGTGTCCGACCTCAACGCCTACCGGGGCGGCCTGTTCTGGCGGTGGATGGCGAACACGGCCCTCTACGCCGGGGTGGGCGCGATGCTCTCGGTCGTCGTGTCCGCGATGGCCGGGTACGCGCTCGCGAAGTACCGGTTCCGCGGGAAGTCCGCGGTTTTCAACATGCTGCTCGCGGGCGTCCTCGTGCCGGGTGTCGTCCTCGCGATCCCGCAGTACCTGCTCCTGGCCCAGGTCGGCCTCACGAACACCTACTGGGCCGTGCTCCTGCCGAGCATCATCAGCCCCTACGGGATCTACCTGGCGCGGATCTACGCGGGGGCCTCGATCCCCGACGAGATCGTCGAGGCCGCACGGACCGACGGTGCGAGCGAGCTCCGCACGTTCGCGCAGGTCGCGATGCCCATGATGGCCCCCGGGCTCGTGACGGTCTTCCTGTTCCAGTTCGTCGCGATCTGGAACAACTTCATGCTGCCGTACATCATGCTCGGCGACGACAAGCTCTTCCCCTTGACCGTGGGGCTCTCCGGGCTGCTCAACCAGGGCGCGTCGCAGCCTGCGCTGTACACGCTCGTCATCACCGGTGCGCTCCTGTCGATCGTCCCGCTCGTCGCCCTGTTCCTCCTCCTGCAGCGCTACTGGCAGGTCGACCTGGCCGCCGGCGCGGTCAAGGCCTGAGGATGTCCCTAGACTCACGTGTCGTGGAGCAACCCGGTGAAGACGCCACCCCCGAGCAGGAGCCGGGGGTCGCGCCGCAGCCTGCCCGCGAGAGGCGCGCGGCGCCGTCGGGCAGTGCGAAGCGACGTCCCACGATCCGCGACGTCGCAGAGGTGGCGGGCGTCTCGCGCGGGACCGTGTCCCGCGTGATCAACGGAGGCCACTGGGTCTCGCCCGACGCGCTCGCTGCCGTCAACGAGGCGATCCGGACCACGGGGTACGCCGCGAACCAGCACGCTCGCAGCCTCGTGACGGGGCGGTCGAACTCGATCGCGTTCCTGCTCACCGAGCCGCAGCACCTGCTGTTCGAGGACCCCAACTTCTCGATCCTGCTGCGGGGCGCGGCCGAGGAGCTCGCCAAGCGCGAGATGCCGCTGCTGCTCATGGTCGCGGGGACCCCCGAGGAGCGTCGCCGGATCGGCGGGTACGTCTCGGCGGGCCACGTCGACGGCGTCCTGCTCATCAGCTCGCACCAGGGCAACCCGATGCTGGCCGAGCTGCTCAGGCTCAAGGTGCCGACCGTCGCGTGCGGGGTGCCGCTCGGGTACGAGGGGCGCGTCGGGTACGTCGCGGCCGACGACCGCGCCGGGGCGCGGACCATGACGCAGCACCTGATCGACTCGGGGCGCACGCGTATCGCGACGATCACGGGGCCGCTCGACACCCCGGGCGGGACACTGCGCCTCGACGGGTACCGCGACGCCCTGGGCGACCGGTTCGACGAGTCGCTCGTCGCGCACGGCGACTACTCGCGCGAGCGGGGTCGGCTCGCGATGGCCGAGCTGCTCGAGCGCCGTCCAGACCTCGACGCCGTGTTCGTCGCGTCCGACCTCATGGCCGCGGGCGCGCTCGTCGCGCTCCAGGCGGCGGGCCGGAGCGTCCCGCAGGACGTGGCCGTGGGCGGGTTCGACGACTCAGGCGTCGCCGCGTCGCTCCACCCCGCGCTCACGACCATGCGGCAGCCGTTCGAGCGCATCAGCGCCGAGATGGTGCGCCTGCTGCTCGAGGTCGTCGAGGGGCAGGAGCCTGCGGCGATCACGCTGCCGACGTCGCTCGTGGTGCGGGACTCGGCCTAGCCCTCCGGCCTTGTCGGCGCACGCCCCGGGGACTCGTCCACAGGGACCGCGCGGGGTGACGTGTCCACAGGCGAGCCTGGCGATCCGTCGCCGCGTGGTGCGTGCGCGCCGGGCTGTGGCCGACGTGGGGCGAGCGCGCCCGGCCGGCCGGTGTGCGGAGCGGCAGGGGCTGACGAAGAGCGAGGGTGGGCGCGAGGCCCGACGGCGGAGGGCGAGCTCCGGCGTCGGGCCGCGGGCCTCAGCAGGTCAGGGCGTCGCCCGTCGTGGTGCCCAGGAGCTCGGCGTAGCGGCGGAACAGCGCGACCCGGTTCGCGACCTGGCGCGGGTTCCCGCCGTCGCACTCGAGCGGGCCGTTGATCGCGCGGATCGTCTCGCGGAAGCCGTGCTCCCCGACGATCGCCTCGTGGCACGTCATGGTCCCCTCGCCGGGCTGCGTGTTCCAGTACCAGAGCGCCGTCTTCCAGGCGACGGTCGGGTCGGTCTCGACGAGGAACGGGTCGTTCAGCAGGTCGATGCCCAGGGCGTCGCCCGCGGCCTTGTAGTTGAAGTTCCAGGAGAGCTGGATGGGACCCTTGCCGTAGTAGGCGTCCTGGCCCGCGGGGCACCCGTACGGCTGCGACGGGTCGCAGTAGTGCGAGTACACGGCCGTGTTGAGCTCGCTCACGTGGAGCAGGCCGGTGCTCTCGTGGCTCACGTTCGCGAGGAACGCCGCGGCCTCGCGGGCAGCGATCTCGGGGCCGCCCGACGTCGCGAACTCCGGGTACGCCTCGGTCGCGGCGACCAGGCCCGCGTACGTGTAGAACGGGTTGCGGTCCGGGAACATCTCCTCGAACTGCGCCTCGGTCACCACGAAGCCCGTCGTGATGCCGCTCGTCGAACCTGTCTCAGCCATGAGCCACCCTCTCGTCACTGTCCCCGGCGGAACGTCGTCCGACGACTCGTCGGTGACTCGTCGGTACCCCGCCTGCGTTCAGCGGTCACCCTAGGGGACGAGCGAGCGCTCGTCGGCATCGGTGTGCAGTGCGCTCCGGGGGCCTTCCTCGACTCCCGGCTCGGGGCGGTCGTCCGGACCGGGGGACCCCTCGGGGGAGACGTCCGCGGGCGCTGCACCGCCCGTCCTGGTGTACACGAGGACGGCGACCAGACCCGTGACCCAGCCGGTCACGAGCGGCCAGAAGAGGCTCGCCTGCACGACGGGCAGCACCATGTTCATGGTGGCCGAGTGCAGCCCGAACGCGGTGTACGTGGTGAACGACCGGGTCGCCGCGGGGACCGTCGCGGCGGCGACGGCGGCGAACCAGACCGCGAGCACCAGGGTCCAGCGCCCCGCGCTCGGCGGGAGCCGTCGGGTCGCGAGCCACGTCCCGCCCGCGACGAGCAGGCCCACGACCAGGGCGAGGGCCACCTCCATGCCCTGGACCGGTCGCCCTTGCGGCGCGAAGCGGAAGATCATCGCACCCGTGGCCACCTCCGCGACGAGGTCGATCGGGCCCCGGGCGCTGCGGTGCCACACGAGCCACGAGCTGCCGGCCCCGAGCACGACCCACACGAGCCCGGCCGTCAGGCCGGCGGCGAGCACGGTTGGCCAGGCGCGGGCCCGCAGCCGCTTGCGCGCCCTGCGCGTCGCGGGGAGCGCCTCCTCGGCGGAACGGTTCGTCAGGGCGAGGGCCCCGACGAGCGCGATCCCGACGAGCCAGCCGTTGAGGAGCCCCCACCAGCTCCCGTCGAACGACGCGGAGAGGAGGTGGAACGCCGGGTTCAGCGGGGCGGGGAAGGAGATGTCCGCGACCGTGTCCGCGACGGACCCCGCGGTGCCGCCGACCACGACCCCGAGCCACGTCCCGAGGAAGACGCCCCACGTGCCGGTGCGTCGAGGCAGGCGTCTCGTCGCGAGGTATGCCATGACCATGACGACCAGCCCCGCGAGGAGCGCCGCGAGGATCGTCTGACCCGTGATCGCCGAACCGCCCGGGACCGTGCCGTTCGGGTGGGGGAGGAACGTGCGGACGAGCGCGCTGTGGACCCGGTACGTGAAGTTCGCGTGGACCCAGTCGCTCAGGACCGCCGTCCCGACCCACAGGATCGAGGTGACCAGCCCGGCGACGAGCACCGCGGGGTCCCTGCGTGACGTCATCGGCATGCCCGCGAGGGTAGCGCACACGCATGAGGAGGCCGGGCCCGGAGAGGCCTGGCGGTTGACACCCTCCGAGGGCGCGTGCAAGAGTGCCTCTCAATCCGGAAACGTTTCCAGAGTGCTTCGCACCGCCGCGTTGGAAACGTTTCCAAACTGAGATCTTCCGCACCACCTTCGACGGAGAGGGCAGGAACCGATGGCACCACGTGCAACGTTGAACGAGGTCGCCGAGCGCGCAGGGGTGTCGCTCGCCTCGACCTCCCGAGCGCTGCACGGCTCCGGCGCCAGCAAGGCCATGGTCGAGCGCGTGCGCGCCGCCGCCGACGAGCTCGGGTACAGCCCCGACGCCGTCGGCCGCTCACTGCGCATGAGGCGCACGTTCCAGATCGCCTTCGCGGTCGCCGACATCGGCAACCAGGTCTACGTCGAGATGATGTCCGCGATCCACGCGGTCATCGCGCCCTACGGCTACCGGGTCGTCGTGACGACGACGGGCGACACGGCACAGTCGACGACGGACCTCGTGCGCAGCCTCGCGAACGGCATGGTCGACGGGATCGTCCTGAGCCCCCTGCGCATGAGCGAGGAGCTCGTCCGCGCGATCCACGAGTCCGCCGTGCCGGTCGTCGTGATCGGACGATCGCTCGGCGCCCACGGCATCGACTCGGTGTCGACCGACTCCGCAGGCGGGATCGGCCAGGCCGTGACCCACCTGCTCGAGATCGGCCGCCGCCGCATCGCGTTCCTGAACGGCCCCCTCGACACGACCCCCGGTGAGGCTCGCCAGCGCGGCTTCGACGCCGCCGTCGCCGCCCCGGGCTTCGCCGCCGAGCACGTCGACGTCGAGATCGCCGAGGACTTCACGGTCGCCGCCGGCCTCACCGCCGCGCGCACGCTCATCGAGCGCAACGCCGCTGCCGGCGGCCTCGACGCGATCGTCGCGGCCAACGACCTGCTCGCGATCGGCGCGATGCACGCGGCCCGCCAGAGCGGCCTGGACGTCCCCACCGACCTCGCCGTGACCGGCATGGACGACACCGAGATCGGCCGGGTCTTCTACCCGAGCCTCACGAGCGTCTCCCTGGGATCCGCCGAACGTGGTCGGCGGGCCGCCCAGCTCCTGCTCGGACTGGTCGAGGGCAGCGACCAGGAGACCCGGCACGTGGACGTGGGACCGACCCTCCTCGTCCGCGAATCCACCCGACCGACCGACGTACTCGACGGAGAGAAGTCATGACAGCCCCCACCGTGGAGGCCGGCCCCCGACCGACCACCCCTGCACCACGACGGCAGCAGCCGCGCCGGAGCGGAGGGATGGCCCGCTCGAAGCGGCGCGAGGCCATCGCCCTCGTCATCCCGTCGCTGCTCCCGATCCTCGTCCTGAGCGTCGCGCCCCTCCTCGTCGGCGTGGGCCTCGCGTTCACCGACGCCCGCCTCGTGCGCAACCCCGAGTACGCGTTCGTCGGGATGGACAACTTCGTCCGGCTCGCCGACAACTCGTTCTTCTGGGACTCGTTCCGCATCGGCATGATCTGGGCCGTCTCCGTGACGCTGCTCCAGCTCGTCGCGGCCATGGGCCTCGCGCTCCTGCTCAACTCCGACCTCAAGCTCCAGGGCCTGACCCGGGTGCTCGCGCTCATCCCGTGGGCCATGCCGCCCGTGGTCGTCGCGATCATGTGGCGGATGATCTACTCGCCCAACGCCGGGCCGCTCAACGCGTTCCTCGGCAGCGTGGGCCTGCCTGACGACATCAACTGGCTCGCGGACTTCTCGACCGCGCTGCCGGCCGTGATCGTCGTGGGCATCTGGGTCGGCATGCCGCAGACCACCGTGACGCTGCTCGCCGGGCTCCAGCAGATCCCCGACGAGCTCCACGAGGCCGCGGCGATCGACGGGGCGAACGCGTGGCGCCGCTTCACCGCGGTCACGCTCCCGAGCCTGCGGCCCATCATCACGTCGATCACCTCGCTCAACTTCATCTGGAACTTCAACTCGTTCTCCCTGGTCTACGTGCTGACGGAGGGCGGACCGGGCGGCCGCACCATGCTGCCGATGCTCTACACGTACCTCGAGGCGTTCAAGAACAGGAACATCGGCTACGCGGCCGCCATGGGCGTCGTGCTCGTGGTCGTCGTCGTCCTCCTGCTCGCGATCTACCTGTGGTCCCAGTTCCGCCAAGACCGCGACAGCACGGGGAAGTGATCTGATGCGTCATCTCGTCCGGCCAGCCCAGTACGTGGCGCTGTGCTTCTACATCGTCTTCCTCGGCTTCCCGCTGCTGTGGCTCGTCTCGGCGTCGCTCAAGTCGTCGGGCGAGCTCAACTCGCTCACCGTGAGCCTGATCCCGCAGGACGTCGAGTGGGGCAACTACTCGGCTGCGCTCGAACGCCAGGGCCTCGTGCGCTCGGCGTGGAACTCCGCGATCGTCGCGCTCGTCTCGACCGCGCTCGTGCTCCTCATCGCGCTGCCCGGCGCGTACGTCCTGGCCCGGCTCAAGGGCCTGGTCCGGGGCATGGGCGTCGGGTGGATCCTGGTCAGCCAGGTCTTCCCGGTCATCCTCATCATCCTGCCGCTGTTCCTCATCCTGCGGACCATCGGCCTGACCGACAGCCTCGTCGGCCTGACCCTGGTGCACACGACGTACACGCTGCCGTTCGCGCTGTGGATGCTGCAGGGCTACGTGAGCTCGATCCCGATCGAGCTCGAGGAAGCGGGCTCGATGGACGGCGCGAGCCGCCTGACGGTGCTCCGCCAGATCGTCTTCCCACTCCTCATGCCGGGCGTCGTCGCGACCGCGATGTTCAGCTTCGTGTCGTCGTGGAACGAGTTCTTCTTCGCGCTCGTGCTGCTCCAGTCGCCCGAGAACTACACGCTGCCGATCACTCTCAAGATGTTCATCGGCGGCGAGGGCAAGGTCGCCCTCGGCCCGCTCGCGGCGGGCGCCGTGCTGGCCGCGATCCCCAGCATCGTCTTCTTCTCGATCATGCAGAAAAGGCTCACCGGCGGACTCCTGTCCGGTGCCGTCAAGGGGTGAGCGCAGTGCGCCCCCGCCTCGACGGAACCCGTCCCACCCACCCACCCGCACGACCCCCACGCCTCAGAAAGGCAGACACATGAAGACTCGTGGTGCGTCCATCGCCGCATGCCTCACGATCGGCACCCTGTTCCTCACCGCTTGCGGAAGCGGCGGAGACGGCGACGCCGGTGGAGACTCCGGTCCGATCACGCTGAAGTTCCAGTCGCTGTCCGACCAGCCCGCGGCCATCGCCGCGACCGAGAGCATCGTCTCCGACTGGAACGAGGCCAACCCCGACGTCCAGGTCGAGATCGTCCCCGCAGGGTGGGACGGCATCTACGACAAGCTCATCACGCAGTTCAACGGTGGTGCGGCGCCGGACATCATCCACTACGAGGCCGCGAGCATCGTGCCCTTCGCGGCGGACGGCTACCTGGCCGACCTCTCCGAGTACATGTCCGACGAGTTCCGTGCCGACGTCCCCGAGGGCATCCTCGACGCGGTCACGGTCGACGACAAGGTCATCGCGTACCCCACCGAGCTCCAGTCCTACATGGTGTTCGCGAACAAGACGCTGCTCGACGCCGCGGGCGTCGCGATCCCCACGGGCGAGACCATGACGTGGGACGAGATGCGTGCGATCGCGCAGGCCACGACCAAGGACGGCACGTACGGCCTGGGCTGGGGCCTCAAGAGCCCCACCGCCGCGTACATGTCCTTCGCGCCGGGCTTCGGCGGCACCTACTTCGAGGGCAGCGGCGCGGACGCGACCCTGACGGTCGGCGAGGGCGAGATGGCCGTGCCGAACCTCGTGGACGCCATGGCGTTCGAGGACAAGTCGATCCTGCCGGTGACCCTGAGCCAGACCGGTTCGGAGACGCTCGCGACGTTCTACGCCGGGCAGGTCGCCATGACGATCCAGGGCTCGTTCCAGGCCGCGAACATCGCGACCGACGCCCCCGAGGGCTTCGACTGGATCGTGCTCCCGCCGCTCGAGGGGTCGGAGGGCGCCGAGCAGGCCGCCAACCCGCAGACCCTGTCCGTGAACATCGACTCCGAGCACGTCGAGGAGTCCGCGGAGTTCATCGAGTTCTTCACGCAGACCGACAACCTGGCCGCCCTCAACGAGGCCGACGCCCTGATCCCCGCGACGACGTCCGCGCAGGAGGCCCTCGCGGCCAAGCTCGGCACCGAGAACGGCTGGGACGTCATCCTCTCCTCGGGCCAGCACCTCGTGTCCGCGCCGTACCTCTTCGTCGACGCCTACGCGCAGTGGAAGGACACGGTCGCGACGCCGGCCTACCAGCGATTCCTCGCGCAGGAGATCGACGCCGACGGCGTGGCCACCGAGCTGACGACCGGCTGGGAAGAGATCACCAAGTAGTGCAGCCGTGCGGACGGC
>NZ_JBHUAD010000105.1:0-13476 GCF_042789955.1 Oerskovia sp. NPDC056781 | reverse complement strand
CGTCGCCCCTCTCCTCGATCCTCATTGTTCTAGTTGCACAGTAACAACTAGTAGTATGGCGGTATGATCTTCCGCATCGACCCCACCGCGGGCGAGCCGCTCTTCGCGCAGCTCGCGGCCCAGGTGCGCCTCGCGGTCGCCGCGGGCACGGTGCACCCCGGCGAGCGGCTCCCCGCCGCCCGTGATCTCGCCGCCTCGCTCGACCTCAACGTCCACACCGTGCTGCGGGCCTACCAGGACCTGCGCGACGAGGGCTTGGTCGACCTGCGCCGAGGACGCGGCGCGGTCGTCACGGCCCAGGCCGCGCACGACTACACGGATCTGCGAGCGGCAATCGACGCCGTCGTGCGGGAGAGCCGCGCACTCTCCCTGCCCCCCGAGACCACCCTCGCCCTGCTCCGGGAGGCACTGCGATGACCACAGCCCCGACCGGCACCCGCCGCCGGACCCCCGCCCCGCACCGCCTGTCCACCACGCTCCTGGGACTGGCGCTGCCCCTCGCGGTCCTGGCCGCGAGCGCCGCGGTCGCGTTCTCGTGGCGCGACGACCTGCCCGACCCGGTCGCGACGCACTGGGACGCCGCCGGGACCGCCGACGGGTTCGGGTCGCTCGCGGCGAGCGCCGCGGTCCCGCTCGCGATCGGCGCGGTCCTCGCGGTGGGCTTCTGGCTCGTCGGCTGGTTCTTCGGTCAGTCCGCGTCGAACCGCCGGACGGCCGTGGGGGTGAGCGCGGGCACGGCGACGTTCCTGGGCGCGACGCTGCTCGGCACGCTCTGCGTGCAGCGCGGGCTCGACGACGCCGCGCAGGCCTCCGACGTGGGCGCGGCCATCGCGGTGGCCCTCGGCGCAGGCCTCGTGGTGGGTGTCCTGGCCGGGCTGGTCGCGCCGAGAGACGCCCGCCTGCCCGCCGAGGGACCGGTCTCTCCGGCCGACCCGCGCGCCCCGCTGGGCGCGGACGAGCGCGCCGCCTGGATCCGCACGGCCCGCGGCGGGCCGGGCATGGCCGTCGCCGGTGCTGCCGTGGTCGGGACGCTCGCCCTCGTGGTCGTCACCGGCCTGTGGTGGATGGTCCTGCTCCCCGTGGTCCTGGGGCTGGTCATGGCCTCGATGACGTCGTGGACCGTGACGGTCGACGCGTCGGGGCTCGAGGTGCGCTCGGTGCTCGGGGTGCCGCGCACGTTCGTGCCGCTCGACGAGGTCGAGGGTGCTCGCGAGGTCACGGTCGACCCGTTCCGGGAGTTCGGTGGCTGGGGCTGGCGCGCCGGTCGCGGGGGCCGCGTGGGCATCGTGGTCCGCAAGGGGCCGGGTCTGGAGGTCCGGCGCACGGGCGGGCGCGTGCTCGTCGTGACGATCGACGACGCCGCGGCAGGGGCAGCCCTCCTCACCTCGCTCGCGGACCGGACACGGTAGGTCGAGGGGTCGGACGGGGGGCCGGTCGAGGGGCCGGTCGAGGGGCCGGTCGAGGGGCCGGTCGAGGGGCCGGTCGAGGGGCCGGTCGAGGAGCACGGTAGATTGAGCGACGGTTCCTAGGACTCCCGGTCCTGGGAACCGTCGCCCGACGCACGTCGGGCACGCGGACCCGTCCGCACCTCAGCGCCGAGGAACAACGAGGAGAACGCATGCGTATCGGCATCCACACCGGCTACTGGTCGGCCGGTCCCCCGCCCGGGATCCAGGAGGCGGTCGTCGCCGCGGACCGCCTCGGGGTCGACTCGGTCTGGACCGCGGAGGCCTACGGGTCCGACGCGTTCACGCCGCTCGCCTGGTGGGGCTCGCACACCTCGCGCATCCGGCTCGGTACCGCGGTCGCGCAGATGTCCGCGCGCACGCCCACCGCGACCGCCATGGCCGCCCTGACGCTCGACCACCTCTCGGGCGGCCGGGCGATCCTCGGGCTGGGCGTCTCCGGCCCGCAGGTCGTCGAGGGCTGGTACGGCCTGCCCTACCCCCGACCGCTGGCCCGGACACGCGAGTACGTCGAGATCGTGCGCGAGGTGATCGCTCGCCAGGGCCCGGTCACCTACGACGGCCAGTTCTACCAGCTCCCCCTCACGGGCGAGGGCACCACGGGTCTCGGCAAGGCGCTGCGTTCGACCGTGCATCCTCTGCGACCCGAGATCCCGATCCACCTCGCGGCCGAAGGGCCCAAGAACGTCTCGCTCGCGGCCGAGGTCGCGGACGGCTGGCTGCCCCTGTTCTACAGCCCCCGCATGGACGCGATGTTCCGCGGGCTGCTCGACGACGGCTTCGCGAAGCGCTCGGCCGATCGGTCGCCCGCAGCCGACTTCGAGGTCTCGGCGACCGTCCCGGTCGTGGTGGCCGACGACGTCGAGCAGGCCGCAGACAAGGTGCGCCCCTTCATCGCGCTCTACGTGGGCGGCATGGGCGCCAAGGGGGCGAACTTCCACCGCGACGCTCTCGACCGCCTCGGGTACTCGGACGCGTGCGACGAGATCCAGGCGCACTACCTGGCCGGCCGCAAGGCCGAGGCCGTCGCAGCGGTCCCCACGGCCCTGGTCGAGGACGTGGCCCTCGTCGGCCCCGCGGCCAAGATCGCGCACGACCTCGAGGCATGGCGTGCGACCGCGGTCACGACGCTCCTCGTCCAGGGGGACCCGACGGCCGTGCGCACCGTCGCGGGGCTGCTCGCCCCGGTCCCGGGTCGCTGAGCCGGGCGGACCGCTGAGCCGGTCGCCCGGCGGGGCGAACCGCTGGGTGCGGAGCTCTTGTCGCGACACGCCGACGGGAGCGAGCGCTGCTCCGCACTCAGCGGTCCGGGTCCTGCTCCGGGAACCAGACCGCCCGCCGCAGGTCGACGCGCTCGCCGCCCGGGCGCAGCGGGCAGCCCTCGGCGCGCAGGTTCGCGAGCGCGGTCGACAGGTGGTGCGCAGGGGGCGAGCCGGCCGCGTTGACGACGCGCCACCAGGGCAGCCCGGGACCGCCGGGCCCGTCGCCGTCGGACCGAGCGAGGACCTGCCCCACCTGTCGCGGACCGCCCCGCCCGAGAGTCTCAGCGACGATCTCCGCGACGAGCCCGTACGTCATGGCCCGCCCGGCGGGGATGGTTTCGACGAGCGCGAGCACGGCGTCCGCGTACTCCCGGCGTGCGGCACCCGGGTCCGTCTCCTGGTTCACCGGGCGAGCCTACCCGCGGGGCTCCGGCCCACCGGGCAGCCGTACCTGCGAACTGTCTCCCCTCCCCCGTCGAGAAGTGAGTTGACGCCCCTGATCCGGGCAGATCAAGGGCGTCAACTCACTTCTCGGCGGCAGGGCGCCGTGGAGGCACGCCCGCGCGCTTATTCCTCTGGCCCGCTCCCCCGCCCCGCCGTGATGATGGGTCCATGACCGAACCCACCCGCCGCCCCCTGCCCGCCGGCTACCGCCTCACGTCGTTGACGGAGGCGGACAAGCGCGCCGTCCTCGAGGTCGACACCTGGGCGTTCCCGTCCGAGGTCGACCTCGACGAGCAGGTCCAGCACCCGCTCCCGCTCACGTGGTCCCGGTCGTACGGGGTCGTCAGCGACCACGAGGACGCCGACGCCGTCCCGTTCGACGGCGCGGTGCCGACCGTGAGCGAGCTCGCGGCCATGCACGCCTCGTACCCGTTCGCCGAGTTTCCCGTGCCGGGCGCGACGCTGCCCGTGAGCGGCCTGACGTGGGTCGGGGTCCATCCGCAGCACCGCCGCCGCGGCATCCTCAGCGCCATGATCGACGTGCACTTCGAGCAGGCGAGGGCCGCGGGCGAGCCGGTCTCGGCGCTCTTCGCGGCCGAGGCCGCCATCTACGGCCGCTTCGGCTACGGCCAGGCGGCCCAGGACCTGCGCCTGACGATCCCGCGCGGCGCGGCCCTGCGGGACGTCCCGGGCGCCGACGAGCACACGGTCCGCATCGAGAAGGCCGACCGGGCACGTCACGGCGAGCTGGTCGACACGCTGCACCGCGCGGCGGGCGCGGACCCGGGCGGGCACGGCACGGGCGTGAACCGGCCCGGCTGGGTCACGCGTGAGTCGCCCGAGCTCCAGGAGGCCTGGTGGTCCGACCCGGCGGCGTTCCGCCGTGGCCGCGAGTCGCAGCGCATCGTCGTCGTCGAGCGGGACGGCGAGCCGCGCGGCTACGCGACGTTCCGCCGCAAGCTGTCGTGGGAGACGACCGGTCCGCGCGGGACCGTGAGCACGGGCGAGGTCGTCGCGCTCGACGCCGCGGCCGCGCGCGCGCTGTGGGGCGTCCTGACGGACCTCGACCTGACGAGCGAGGTCGAGCCGTTCATGATCCCCGTGGACGACGTCGTCACGCACCTCCTCGTGAACCCGCGGGCCGCGGCGGGTCGGGTCGCGGACAACCTGTGGGTCCGCGTGCTCGACGTCCCCGTGGCCCTCGCGGGGCGACGGTACGCGGGCGACGTCGACGTGGTGCTGCACGTGACCGACGCGCGGGTCCCGGAGAACGCCGGCCACTGGCGCCTGCGCGCCACGGCGTTCGGGGATGCGGCGTGCGAGCGCACCGAGGACCCGGCCGACCTGTCGCTCGACGTGCGCGAGCTGGGCTCGGCGTTCCTGGGCGGCGTCTCGCTCGCCTCGCTCGCGACGGCTGGGCTCGTGGCGGAGCACCGACCGGGTGCGCTCGCCGCGGCGAGCGCCGCGTTCGGCTGGCCCGTGGCGCCCGTCTCCAGCTGGGTGTTCTAGAGCCCCCGGGTCACCGCTGGCACGTCGGGCACCAGTAGAGCTTGCGAGTCGCGAGGTCCTTCACGAGGACCGGCGTCCCGCACACCCGGCACGGCAGGCCGTCGCGGTGGTAGACGTAGAACGCCTGGTCGGCTGGGACGGCCCCAGCGGTGCCGTCAGTGTTCTGGCGCACCTCCGGACGCCCGGCTCGCGGGCGAGACGCCGCTCCCGGGGAGGTGGCGCCGTCGGGCTCGCGGTCCTGGGGGCGGGTCGTGACGATCGCGCCCGTCGAGGCGCCGTCGCGCATGAGGACGACCAGGTCGTCCCAGATCCCCCGCAGTGTCTCGGCGGGCACGTCCCTGCCCGGGGTCAGCGGGTCCAGGCCCGCACGGAACAGCACCTCGGCGCGGTAGATGTTGCCCACCCCGGCGACGACGTCCTGGTTCATGAGGAGCTGCCCGACGGTCGTGCGCGAGCGCCGCACGGCCGCCACGAAGCGGTCGGGTCCGCCGGCGGGGGCGGGGTCGTCCCGGATCGGGTCGGGCCCCAGGCGTGCCTCGACCGCGCGCACCTCGTCCGCCGGGACGACCTCGCACGCCGTGGGCCCGGTGAGGTCAGCGACCGCGTGCTCGCCGACCAGGCGCACCCGCACCGCGCCGCGGGGCGCGGGAGGGGCCCAGTCGTCGCCCGGGGCGGGGAGCGACGCGAGCGGGCCGGCCGGGACCGAGTCCCGTTCACCGATGCGCCTGCGCGGCGCGCCGATCGCGTGCACGACGGCGGCGCTCCCGTTGCCCGCGAACGTCCAGGCCCCGTAGAGGCCCAGGTGGACGCGCAGCCAGCGCAGGTCGTCGTCGCTCAGCGTCTCGGTGCGCGCCGAGGGGTCCGCGAAGCCCAGGAAGAGCTGCTTGCCCCAGGCCCGGGACGCGACCAGGCGCGCGCCGTCGAGCAGCGCGGCCCCGGCCGCGAACCGGCCCTGCGGGCTCGAGACCGCCAGGACCTGCCCCGCGAAGAGCTCGGCGAACGTGCGCGCGAGGCGGTGGACGGTGTGACCCTCAGGCACGGGCCGCGCCGTCCACCGCGCGCACGGAGCGGGACGACGTCACGCCTGGTGGCGCGAGGCCTCGTAGGCCGCGAGCTGGTCGATGCGGCGCTGGTGGCGCTCGTCACCGCTGAACGGCTCGGCGAGGAACGCGTCGATGAACGACGTGGCCTCCTCGACCGTGTGCTGGCGCCCGCCGACCGAGATGACGTTGGCGTCGTTGTGCTGGCGGGCGAGCCTCGCGGTGTCGAGGTTCCAGGCCAGGGCGGCGCGCACGCCGTCGACCTTGTTGGCGGCGATCTGCTCGCCGTTGCCCGAGCCGCCGATCACGACGCCGAGGCTGCCCGGCTCCGCGACGACGGCCTCGCCGGCCGCGATGCAGAACGACGGGTAGTCGTCGAGGGCGTCGTACTCGTGGGCGCCGTGGTCCACGACGTCGTGGCCCGAGCTCTTGAGGTGCGTGACGAGGTGAGCCTTGAGCTCGTACCCCGCGTGGTCCGCTGCAATGTGAACGCGCATGGCCCCATCATCCCCGATGCGCTCCCCGCCTGCGCCCCTGCTCGCATAACCTGAGACGCATGACACAGACCACACCCTCCGTCACGGGCGGGGACCCGACCGCCGCGGGCACTGCGCGAACGGCGACCTCCGGCATCGACCTGTCCGCCCTCGACCCGGCCGTCCGTCCGCAGGACGACCTGTACCGGCACGTCAACGGCCGCTGGCTCGAGACCCACGAGATCCCCGCCGACCGGTCGATGGACGGCGCGTTCCGCGCGCTGCACGACCAGGCCGAGGAGCACGTGCGCGAGATCATCGACGACAGCGCCGCCGCGGCGCAGGCCGGGGACGCCACGGGCGTCCAGGCGCAGATCGGCGCGCTCTTCGCGAGCTTCATGGACACCGACACGATCGAGGCGCGCGGCGTGAGCCCGCTCGCGCCGGACCTCGCGCTGATCGCGGCCGCCACGAACCCGGCCGAGCTCACGGGCGCCCTCGGTGCGCTGCAGCGCACGGGCGGGGCGGGCGCGTTCGGGTTCTGGGTCGACAACGACGCCAAGGACCCCGAGAAGTACGTCGCCTACCTGTACCAGGGCGGGCTGGGCCTGCCCGACGAGGCGTACTACCGCGAGGAGCAGTACGCGGAGATCCGGGCCAAGTACGTGCCGCACGTCGCGCGCATGCTCACGCTCGCGGGCGTCACGGCGGACACCTGGGGCGCTTCCCCCGAGGAGGCGGCCGAGCGGGTGCTGGCCCTCGAGACGCAGCTCGCGGCGCACCACTGGGACGTCGTGCGCGACCGCGACGCGGACCTCACGTACAACCCCATGACGCTGCGCACGCTGGCCGACTCGGCCCCGGGCTTCGACTGGCACGCGTGGGTCCTGGCCCTGAGCGCCCCGGCAGGCTCGCTCGACTCGCTCGTGGTCCGCGAGCCCGGCTTCGCGACGGGCTTCGCGGAGCTGTGGCAGTCGGTCCCGGTCGAGGACTGGAAGCTGTGGGCCGTGTACCACCTGGTCTCGGCGCGTGCCCCGTACCTCACGGACGAGCTGGTCGAGGCGAACTTCGACTTCTACGGCCGCACGCTGTCGGGGGCGCAGGAGGTCCGCGAGCGCTGGAAGCGCGGTGTCTCGCTCGTCGAGGGCGCACTGGGCGAGGCCGTGGGCGCGGTGTACGTCGAGCGGCACTTCCCACCCGCCCACAAGGCCCGCATGGAAGAGCTCGTCGCCTACCTCGTCGCGGCCTACCGCGAGTCCATCGAGGGCCTCGACTGGATGACCGAGGAGACCAAGGTCAAGGCGCTCGCCAAGCTCGAGGCGTTCACGCCCAAGATCGGGTACCCGGTCAAGTGGCGCGACTACTCGGCGCTCGTGATCGAGGCCGACGACCTGCTGGGCAACGTGCGCCGCTCCAACGCGTTCGACCAGGACCGCGAGCTGGGCAAGATCGGCAAGCCGCTCGACCGCGACGAGTGGTTCATGACCCCGCAGACGGTCAACGCGTACTACAACCCGGGCATGAACGAGATCGTCTTCCCCGCGGCGATCCTCCAGCCGCCGTTCTTCGACCCGGACGCCGAGGACGCGGTCAACTACGGCGGGATCGGGGCCGTGATCGGCCACGAGATCGGGCACGGGTTCGACGATCAAGGCTCCAAGTACGACGGCGACGGGCGCCTGGAGGACTGGTGGACGCCCGAGGACCGGGCCGAGTTCGAGGTCCGCACCAAGGCCCTCATCGCGCAGTACGACGCGTTCCGCCCGGTCCAGCTGCCCGACGACGGCCCGCACGTCAACGGCGCGCTGACGATCGGGGAGAACATCGGGGACCTGGGCGGGCTGTCGATCGCACTCAAGGCGTACCGCATCGCACTGGGCCGCCCCCTGTCCGAGGCGCCCGTGGTCGACGGCCTGACGGGCATCGAGCGCGTGTTCCTCGGCTGGGCCCAGGTGTGGCAGTCGAAGGGCCGTGACGAGGAGGTCGTGCGTCGTCTCGCCACCGACCCGCACTCGCCCAACGAGTTCCGCTGCAACGGCGTGGTGCGCAACCTCGACGAGTTCTACGAGGCGTACGACGTGTCGGAGTCCGACGCGCTGTACCTCGCCCCCACCGAGCGCGTCCGCATCTGGTGACAGGTGGGCGCCGCGGGTCTCGCGGCGTCACGAGCGGCCCGGCGGCCGGTGCAGCCCCCACGGGGTGCGGCACCGGCCGTCGCCGTCTCCCGGGAGCGCACGGGCCGCCGCCGGACCCTCTGCCGGGCGGCCCGACGCACCGGGGAAGCACGCCACGTCTTGTGAAGAAAAGTACAAGCCGCTTGTTTCCGCGCCTCGTGAGTCCTCTCGTAAAACCTACCGCCCGGTAAGAGGGTTCTTGCACTCAGGCCCGGCCGCTCCTCTACTCAGGTCCGCAGCGCCCCCTACGCACCTTGTCGTCATGACGCCGAAACCCTCCCGTGTCATCTCCTCGAGGGAGCAGTGTGGTCCAGGTCGCACTACGAGAGTGCGTGACAGCTCTGAGGAGGGCACATGGCGATCGTCGCCAAAGGAGAGAAGAAGGCCGCGGACCTGACGACCTTCCGTCGGTGGTTCATCCTGATCCTGGTCAGCGCCGGCAGTAGCACCATCTACGGTCCGGCCTACCTGAAGCAGGCCTTCTACGACGCGCAGAAGTCCGCGCTCGGCCTGTCCAACACGCAGATCGGCGCACTGCTCGGCGCCTACGCCATCACCGCGACGATCTGCTACCTGCCCTCGGGCCTCGTCGCCGACCGCGTGCGCATGCGCACCCTGTGCTCGACCGGGTTCGTCCTCACCGCGGCGCTGACCTTCTGGTACGCGATGCTTCCGTCGTACGGCACCCTCCTGCTGATCTTCGTCGCCATGGGCATCACCACGATCCTGCTGTGGTGGGGCTGCCGCTACAAGCTCGTGCGGTTGATCTCGGCCGAGAACGAGTACTCGCGCAACATCGGCATCAGCTACGGCTTCTACGGCCTCGCGGGCTTCCTCGCCGGTCTCGTCGGCACCTGGGTCCTCGCCCGCGCGGCGGGCGACGCCGCCGGCGCCTTCCGGACCTTCCTCCTCTTCTACGCGGTGCTCATCCTCCTGCTCGGCGTGCTCGCGTTCGTCATGATCCCGAAGTTCGAGGGCGAGATCGGCAGCGTCCGCTCCGCCAAGCAGGTGCTCGTCGACACCGGGCGCGCCCTGACGAACCCCGTCGTCCTCATCACCGCGGTCACCGTCTTCTTCGTGTACTTCTACTACACGGGCGTCAACTACGCGACGACCTACCTCACCTACCTCGGCGCCGACGCCACGCTCAACAACATCCTCAGCGTCCTGCGCCAGTACGGCGTGACCCTGTTCGCCGGTCCCGTCTTCGGCGCCCTCGCCTTCCGGGCGAAGAAGCCGTCGCGCGTCATCTGGATCGGCTCGCTGATCGCGGCGGTCGGCATCGCCGTGCTCGCGATCGTGCCCGTGCCGGGCGTCCTGCCCGCGGGCACCGGCCTGATCCTGTCGGTGGCCCTCATCGGCGTCGCGCTCGGTTTCATCGCCAACGGCGTGTTCGGCATCGTGTCCTCCCAGCTCACCGAGGGCAAGGTCCCGCTCGCCGCGTTCGGTGCCGCGACCGGGGTCGTGTCGCTCGTCGGCTTCCTGCCGGACACCTTCTCGAGCACCTGGTTCGGCTCGATCATCGACAAGGCCGACGCCGCCGGGAACGAAGGCGCCGCCTACCCGCAGATCTTCTGGATCCTCGTGGGCTCCGCCGTCGTCGCCTCCGCCTGCGCACTGCTGCTGAACCGCTACGTACGCGCCAACCAGGCGAAGCTCGACGCGCGCTACGAGGCGGCGCAGGCTCTCGCCGCCGGCGAGTCCGCCGAGCCCGAGCCCGTGAACGCCTGATGTCCGCCGTCGACGTCCTCGCCCGCCTGACGCCCCGCATGCGCGAGGTGCTCGCCCTCCAGGAGCGGCTCCAGGGACCCGCGCTCGCCCCCGACGCCACCGTCCGCGAGCAGCGCTGCCGCTACGCCACCGAGCGGGTGTACTGGAACGAGGGCGGCCCCCGCATGGCGCGGACCGTCGACGACACCGTGGCCGGGCCGTACGGGCCGGTCCGGATCCGCCGCTACCACCCCGTCCGGCAGTCCGACGGCGTCGCGCTACTCTACGTCCACGGCGGGGGCTTCGTCGTCGGCAGTCTCGACACGCACGACCGCATCATGCGAGCCCTCGCGGACGCGACCGGGGCCGTGGTCGTCGGCGTGGACTACGCCCTGTCGCCCGAGGCGAAGCTCCCGCAGGCCGTCGAGGAGTGCGCAGCCGTCGCCCGTCACGTGGCGGAGCACGCGGACGAGCTCGGGGTCACCGGTGGACGCGTCGCGTTCGCCGGCGACTCCGGCGGAGCCAACCTGGCCCTCGCCGCGACCCTCTGGCTCCGCGACCACGGCGGCCCCGTCGTCGAGTCGCTCCTGCTCTACTACGGCCTCTTCGGCCTGCGCGACTCCGTGTCCCGCCGACTGTTCGGCGGGGCGTGGGACGGGCTGGCCCCCGAGGACCTCGACGGCTACCTCGCCGCGTACACCTCCGACCCGGAGGACCTTCGCAGCCCCTCCCTGGACTGCCTCTCCGCGGACCTCTCGCAGGGCGTCCCCCCGACGTACCTGGTGGCGAGCGCGCTCGACCCTCTCCTCGACGACAGCCGGGCCCTCGCCGCACTGCTCGCCGCGCACGGCGTCGAGCACCGCCTGCACGTCGTCGACGGTGTCCTGCACGGCTTCCTGCACCACTCACGGATGCTGCCCGAGGCCCGCCAGGTCCTCGCGGAGGGCGCCGCGTTCCACCGGCGCGTCACCGCCGCGCTCGTCTGAGCGCACCACGACTCCACCACCACCCCGAACGAAAGGCCCTCTCATGGACTTCTCCCTCACCGAGGACCAGGAGCTGATGGTCCAGGCCATCCGCGAGCTCATGGCCCGCGAGAACTGGGACACCTACTTCGCCCAGTGCGACAAGGACCACGAGTACCCGGAGCGGTTCGTCGCCGAGCTCGCCGAGCTCGGCGTCGACACGATCCTCCTGCCCGAGGACCGCGGCGGCCTCGACGCGGGCTGGACCACGATCGCGGCGGTCTGGGAAGAGCTCGGACGCCTCGGTGTCCCCACCTACGTGCTCTACCAGCTCCCGACGCTCGAGACCGTCCTGCGCGTCGGCAGCCCCGAGCAGATCGAGAAGATCCTCGCCCTGGTCGGCACCGGCAAGCAGATCTGGAACTTCGCGATGACGGAGCCGGGCGCCGGCTCGAGCTTCGCCAAGATGTCCACGACCTACACGCGTCGCGACGGCAAGGTCTACCTCAACGGCCACAAGACCTTCATCACGTCGTCCAAGCACGTGCCCTACCTGGTCGTCATGGCGCGCAACGCCGAGGACATGGACCAGTACTCCGAGCTCTTCGTCGACATGACGCTCCCCGGCATCAGCAAGGAGCCCCTCGACAAGCTCGGCCTGCGCATGGACTCGTGCTGCGAGATCTACTTCGACGACGTCGAGCTCCGTGAGGAGGACATGTTCGGCGGCGAGGGCGAGGGCTTCGCGCGCACCGTCGCGGACTTCGACCTGGAGCGCTTCCTCGTCGCCGCGTGCGACTACGGGTGGGCGTTGTGCGCGTTCGAGGACGCCGCACGGTACGCGAACCAGCGGGTGCAGGGTGGCGAGGCGATCGCGCGCTACCAGCTCATCCAGGAGAAGTTCGCGAACATGAGGATCAAGCTCACGAACATGCGCAACATGATCTACGAGATCGCCTGGAAGGCCGAGAACGGGCTGCTCGGCAAGGGCGACTGCTCCATGGCCAAGCTGTACTGCACTCGCGCCGCGTCCGAGGTCGTGGACGACGCCATCCAGGTGCTCGGCGGCATCGCCGTCACCGGTGACCACCGCGTGGCCCGCTTCTACCGCGACCTGCGCGTGGAGCGGATCTCCGGCGGCACCGACGAGATGATGATCCTCGCCGCCGGCCGCGCCGCCCTCAAGGAGTACCGCTGATGTCCGGCGCGATCCCCGGGTTCGGCGTCCTCGAGGGCGTCAAGGTCGTCTACTCCGCGGTCGAGATCGCCGCCCCGTCCGCGGCCGCCGTCATGGCCGAGTGGGGCGCCGACGTCGTCTGGATCGAGAACACGCGCACGGGCGACTCGATGCGCGACACCACCTTCGTCAAGGAGATGGAACGGCGCAACCAGCGCTCGATCTCGATGAACCCGTTCACCGAGGAGGGCCGCGAGGTCCTGTTCTCGCTCGTCAAGGACGCGGACGTCTTCATCGAGTCCTCCAAGGGCCCCACCTACGCCCGCCGAGGGATCACCGACGAGCTCCTGTGGGAGCACAACCCGCGCCTGGTCATCGTGCACGTGTCGGGCTTCGGCCAGTACGGCGTCGAGACGCGCGTCAACCGCGCCGCGTACGACCTCACGGTCCAGGCCTACAGCGGGTACATGGCGCAGAACGGCACCCCCGAGCAGCCGATGGCCGCGGTGCCGTACGTGGGTGACTACTTCACCTCGCTCATGGTGACCTCGTCTGCGCTCGCCGCCCTGCAGAAGGTGCGCACGACCGGCCAGGGCGAGAGCGTCGACGTCGCGATGTACGAGGTCCTCATGCGGGTCGGGGCCTACTACATGATGGACTTCCTCAACGCGGGCACCGTCTACCCGCGCCCCGGCGCGCGCCACCCCAACCTGTGCGGGATCGGCGAGTACCGGACGTCGGACGGCTTCGTGGGCCTGTGCGTCTACGGCGTCAAGCAGAACAAGTACCTGCTGGAGCGCATCGGTCTGGGGCACCTCTGGGGCACCGAGGAGTACCCCGAGGACACCAGCGCGCTGTGGCTCGACGGACCGCAGGCCGAGCTCATCGAGCGCCACCTGGACGCGTTCTGCCTCACGCAGAAGGCCGTCGAGCTCGAGGAGGAGTTCTCCGCCGTGGGGATCGCCGCCAACGCCGTGCTGGAGTTCGACCAGCTCCTCGCCGAGGACCACGTCGCCCAGCGTGAGGCGATCGTCGAGTGGGACACGCTCGACGGGACGCCCGTCAAGGGGGTCGGCATCGTGCCCAAGTTCTCCCGCAACCCCGGCAGGATCTGGCGCCCCATGCCCTCGCTCGGCATGGACACCGACGCCGTGCTGACCGAGGCCGGCTGGACCCCGGAGCAGATCCAGGCGCTCGCCGAGAACGGCACGATCCGCAGGGGCTGAGCGACCGGGTGCGCGCGGGACGAGGAC
>NZ_JBHUAD010000104.1:0-13527 GCF_042789955.1 Oerskovia sp. NPDC056781 | reverse complement strand
GCTCTGCGGCCCGCGCCGTGCGCCCGGCACGGCAGGTCGTCGGATGACGATCAAGATGGTTCTGGGGGCTTTGCCCAGCGTACGCCGGGCCGGGCGACGCACCGAAATGTCGCCGACACACAGCATACCGCATTTATCTTGACGTCAAGATATCGGCTGGGGCGCGAACGGGCGCAGACCCTCCCGCGAGCCGCGGCGTGAGCACGCGGTACACGGCCTCGATCGCGACCCAGCCCACGAGCACCGCGACGGTGATGACCACGGCCTCCTGCGCCGTCGGGACCTGGAGCGCGAAGAAGTCCCGCACCCACGGGACCGCGACCGCCAGCACCGCGCAGGCCGCGAGCGCCACGATCAGCGCGACCTTCCACCCGTTGAGCGGGCGGGCCTGGATGCCCACGATCCACAACGACACCCCGACGAGCACGAGCGTCGCGGCCGAGCGGGCGTCGTCCGTCCCCACGAGCGGGCGCAGATACCCGTACACGGTCAGGATCCCGGCCCCGATCACCACGCCGGCCGGGACCGCGAAGCTCAGCACGCGCCGCAGGAACCCCGCGAGGTAGCGGCGGTCGTTGGGGGGCAGCGCGAGGAAGAACGCCGGGATGCCGATCGTGAGCGAGCCCGCGAGGGTCATGTGCCGGGGCAGGAAAGGATAGGGCCACACGAGCAGCACGACCGAGACCGCGAGGATCGCCGCGTACGTCGTCTTGGCGAGGAACAGGCTCGCGACGCGCTCCATGTTCGCCATGACCCGGCGCCCCTGCCCCAGGACCCCGGGAAGCGTCGCGAACCGCCCGTCGACCAGCACGACGCGCGCCACGGCCTTGGTCGCGGGCGCGGCGTTGCCCATCGCGATCCCGAGGTCCGCGTCCTTGAGCGCCAGGGCGTCGTTGACGCCGTCCCCCGTCATGCCGACCACGTGGCCGCGCGACTGGAGCGCGTGCACGATCGCGCGCTTCTGCTCGGGCGTCACGCGCCCGTACACGTCGTGCACCCCGACGACCTCGGCGAGCTCGTCGGGGTCGGTCGGGAGATCGCGCGCGTCGAATCCCTCGACCGGGACCCCCTCGCCGTGCAGGCCGACCGAGGTCGCGATCGCCGCGACCGTGGCGGGGTTGTCGCCCGAGACGACCTTGGCCCGGGTCCCCTGGCGCCGGAAGTACTCGAGCGTCTGCGCGGCGTCGGGGCGGATGCGCTCCCCCAGGACGGCGAGCAGCGCGGGGACGAGGTCGGGCGGGAGGGACGCCTCCGCCGTCGGGAGGCCGCTCGGGGCGTGGGCGAGCAGGACCACGCGCGCGCCCGTGCCGGCGGCCTCACCGACCGCGGCGAGCGCGGTCGTCGCGGCGACGTCCGTCCGTCCGGCGAGCAGGATCTCTGGTGCGCCCAGCACGAACGCCCCCGCCCCCGTCAGCACCGCGCTCCACTTGCGCGCCGAGGAGAACGGGACGGATCCCGTCACCGCTGCGGGCGTCGTGCCCGCCAGCCCGTCGGCGAGCGCCCTGGAGGTCGCGTTGCCGTCGGGGTCGGCCGCGAGCGCCGCGAGCGCCTCGCGCGCGCCCTCGACGGGGGCGAGGGGGCGCAGCGCGGTCAGGGCGACGTGCCCGTCGGTGAGGGTTCCGGTCTTGTCGAGGCACAGGACGTCGACGCGCGCGAGGATCTCGACCGCGGGCAGCTCCTGCACGAGCACCTTCTGGCGTGCGAGCAGCGTGGCCGCGATCGCGAAGTTGAGGGAGGTGAGCAGGACAAGCCCTTCGGGGATCATCCCGACGACGCCCGCGACCGCAGCGACCACGCCGTCGCGCCACGTCCCGTCCGCGATCGACGCGCGCACGCCGCCCGTGTAGTTGAGCTGGCTCCAGAAGAGCAGCAGCGAGATCGGCACGATCCCGAACGAGACGACCTTGAGGATCTTGTTCACGCCCTCGCGCAGCTCGGAGCGCACGACCGAGAACTTCTTCGCCTCGGAGGTGATGCGCTGGGCGTACCCCTCCTCGCCCACGCGCACCACACGGCACACGGCGGCCCCCGCGACGACCGTCGACCCGGAGAGCACCTCGTCACCCACCGCCTTGTGCACGGGGCGCGACTCCCCCGTGAGCATCGACTCGTCGACCTCGAGCCCCGTGACCTCGAGCACCTGCGCGTCGGCCGGGACCTGGTCGCCCGTCCCGACGAGCAGCACGTCGCCCTGCACCACGTCGTCGAGCGCGACCTGGTGCTCGGCCCCGTCCCGCACCACCCGGGCGGAGGGCGCGGTGAGGATCGAGAGCCGGTCGAGCGTCCGCTTGGCCCGGTACTCGGTGACGATGCCGATCCCCGCGTTGATGACCACCACGAACCCGAAGACCGCGTCGGGCCACCGGCCCGTGAGGAGCACGAGGGTCACGGCGACCGCGAGGATCAGGTTGAAGAGCGTGAAGACGTTGGAGCGCAGGATCGCGGTCAGCGAGCGCGAGGTCGAGCGGTTCGTCCGGTTGGTCTGCCCGGCCCGGACGCGCGCGGCGACCTCCTGGGCGCTCAGCCCGCGTCCGGCGTCGTGAGGCGCCGTCCCGTCGACGGACCCCGTCCCCCGGCCCGACGGCGGAGCGTCCGCCGGGCCCACGGGTCCGGTCGCGAACGTGTCGTCGTCGGCGAGGCTGCTCACCCCTCGATTGTGCCCGCCGCCGGGCGCCGTGCCCTGTCGAGGCCCGATCGCGCGCGCCGGCGCGTCACAACCACCTGTGGCGCTTGAAGATCGCGTACAGCGTGAACCCCATCGCGACCATCGCGAGGATCGCGAGCGGGTACCCGTACACCCAGTCCAGCTCGGGCATCCGTGCGAAGTTCATGCCGTAGATCGTGCCCACGAGCGTGGGCGCGAACAGGATCGCCGCCCAGGACGAGATCTTCTTGACCTCCTCGCCCTGCGCGAGGCTCGTCTCGGAGAGCCTGCGCATCTCCTCGTTCTGGTGCTGCGCGACGAGCGTGGCCTGGACCATGAGTGCGTTCTGCAGGAGGACCCGGAACGAGTCGGCCTGCTCCGCGAGCCGCAGCGAGTGGTCGAGCACGTCGCGCAGGTTGCGCTGGAGCTCGATGTCGACGCCGTACTTCTCGGAGCCGCGCTCGAGCGCCTGGAGGATGCCCACGACCGGGTGGGTGGCCCGCTGGAAGGCGATGACCTCGCGCGAGAGCTCGTAGATCCGTCGCGAGACGGCGGGGTCGCCGCTGAAGAGCTGGTCCTCGATCTCGTCGATGTCGTTCTGCAGCCCGGCGACCACCGGGGCGTACTCGTCGACCACCTGGTCGAGCACGGCGTAGAGGATGGCCTCGGGCCCGCGCCGCAGGAGCTCGGGCGTCGCCTCCAGGCGACGGCGGACCGCGCCCACGTCCGGGGACTCCGCGTGACGGACCGTCACGACGTAGTCGGGCCCGACGAAGACGTGCAGCTCGCCGAACTCGACGCGCTCCTCGGCGTCCAGGTAGCGGGCCGGCCGCAGGACCACGAAGAGGTTGTCGTCGTAGCGTTCGAGCTTGGGACGCTGGTGGGCCGCGATCGCGTCGTCGACGGCGAGGTGGTGCAGCGAGAACTCGTCGGCGACCGCGCGGATCTCGGCCTCGCTCGGCCGGTAGAGGCCGATCCACGCGAGCCCGTGCCGCTCCCGCAGCGTCTCGAAGGTCTCGTCGAGGCTCGACGGGTTGGCCGTGCGCCGCCCGTCGACGTAGACCGCGTTGTCGACGATGCCCATGTTGCACTCCTCGGGTCGGTCGCGTCCGTCCGGAGCGCGGCGACCATCATGACAGGCGGGCGGCCTAGTCCTCGTCGAGCGTCGTGGCCGACGGTTCTCCGGTCAACGGTGTGACGCGGTCCGGGGCGTCCTTGCGCGGCCGGTAGACGACCTGGGCGTGGAAGACGAAGCGCAGGAGGAACGCGACGACCAGGGTCAGTGCCTGCGCCAGGACCGGGGGCATGCCCGTCAGGACCACGAGCCAGTGCAGGAAGGGCAGCCGGACCGCAGCCTCGATGCCGTTGAACGTGAAGGACTGCGCCGCACGCTTCCACACGCTGCGACCTTCCGAGCGCAGGTCGTGGAACACGAAGTGCTCGAGGAGCAGGAAGTTCGTGACGATCGTGACCGCGGCAGAGACGACCGCCGCCGGCATGTAGTGGACCCCGAACTGCTCCAGGCCCCACATGATGGCCAGGTTCAGCACCGCACCGAACGCGCCGACGAGCGCGAACGTCGACATCCGACCGAAGCGCAGCGCCGTGAGCTGCTGCAGGTACCGCAGCCCGTTCGCGAACGTCGCCTTGGACTGCCCCGCGAACCGCTCCCCGAACACGAACGGTTCCTCGACGACCACGACCTTGTTGCGCGCCAGGATCTCGAGCAGGATCTTGAAACCCCTGGGGCGCAGGGCGGCGAGGTCGATCGAGCCGGTCCTGACCGCGAAGAACCCCGTCATGGGGTCGGTCACGTTGCGCAGCCGCAGGGGGAACATCGACCTCGCCAGGAGCGAGGACGCCGTCGAGACCAGGTGGCGCCATCGCCCGTCGAGCCCGCCCGCGTCCCCGCCGCCCACGTACCGCGAGGCGACCACGACGTCGGCCCCGGTCGACGCGGCCGTCTCCAGCAGGACCGGGACCATCTCGGGCGGGTGCTGCAGGTCCCCGTCCATGACCACGACCCACTCGCCCCGCGCAGCCTGGAGACCCTCGACCACCGCCCCGCTGAGGCCACCGACCGGTTCCGGACGATGCAGCAGTCGCACCGGCATCCCCGAGGACGCCGCGACCCGCCGGATCACGTCCGGCGTGTCGTCCTGCGAGTCGTCGACGAACAGCACCTCCACGTCGAGCCCGTCCGCCGCGTCGCCGATGCGGCGGACGAGCTCGCGGACGTTCGGTCCCTCGTTGAACGTCGGGACCACCACGGTGACCTGCATGTGCCCTCTTCTGCTCGTCGGGCCGGCGGGTACCGGCACGTCCACCCATCGTCTCCCGGGACGGGTCCGGGCGACAGGCGAACGCGCCCGGACAGGGCCGGACGGGGCGGGCCGGACCGGGCCGCACGCGCGGACGCCGGCACGACGCTACCTGCCGGACCCTCCGGGCAGCCCGCGGCTCACCGCGTGAGGACCGCGACCGCCTCGACGTGGTGGGTGTGGGGGAACAGGTCGTACCCGGTGACCGACTCGACCGCGTACCCGTGCTTGGCGAAGTAGGCGATGTCGCGGGCCAGTGCGGCGGGGTCGCACGCGACGTAGACCACGCGGGGGGCCTGGAGCGCGGCGACGGCGTCGACGACCTTGCGGCCGGCGCCGGTGCGCGGCGGGTCGAGGACCACGACGTCAGCCGTCGGCGCGGCGTGGTCCTTGGCCGCGAGCACCTTCTCGACCGGGCCGTGGTGCAGCTCGACCTGGGGCTTCTCGAACGCGTTGCGGCGGGCGTCCTTGACGGCCCGCTCGTCGCCCTCGATCGCGACGACCCGCCCCGTCTCGCCGACGGCGTCGGCGAGCGGCAGCGTGAAGAGGCCGGCGCCCGAGTACAGGTCGACCACGGTCGCCTCGTCGAGCGGGCCCGCGGCCCGCAGCACGGCCTCCGCGAGCAGCGCGGGCGCTTCGCGGTGGACCTGCCAGAAGCCGTCGGCCGCGACACGGTAGGAGTGCTCGGTACCCGCGACCGTCACGGTCTCGGTGACCGCCCGGCGGGCGTGCGGCCGACGGTCGATGTGCCCCGAGTGCCACACGACGCCGTCGACCAGGAGGATGGGGTCGGCACCGCCCGCGGGTGCGACGAGCTCGAGACGGGTCCCGGGGCGCCAGCGGCGCGTGAACACCTCTTCGGCCTCGGCGAGGGCCGCGACCTCCGGGGTCGCGAGCGGCATCTCGTCGAGCGTGACGACGTCGTGCGAGCGGAACACGCGCATGCCCGCACGGCCCTCGTCGTCGGCCACCAGGTCGATGCGGGTGCGGTAGCCGAGACCACCGCGCTCGTCGTCCCCAGGCACACCCTCAACCTCTACCTGAAGGTCAAGGCCGGCCAGGCGCTTGAGCTGCTCCTGGAGGACTGCGGCCTTCCACCGGCGCTGCGCGGGCAGCGACACGTGCGAGAGCTCGCCACCGCCCGCTCCCCCGGGGCCGGCCGCGGACCAGGCCGCAGGAACGCGGTCCTCGGAGGCGTCGAGGATCTCGACGGCGTCGGCGCGCCAGAACTTCGCGTCCTCACCGTCGTCGGTGATCCGGGCCAGGACCCGCTCGCCCGGCAGCGCGTGCCGGACGAAGACGACGCGCCCGTCGAGTCGCGCGACGCAGTGGCCGCCGTGCGCGACAGGTCCGACCTCGAGCTCGACCAGAGGTTGAGGCTCGGGGGCGTTGGACGTGGGGTTCAGGGTTTCAGACACCCCCCTAGTATCCCGGACGCGAACTGCTCCGGGCTCCGGACCGTTCGCCGCCCGGGCGTGGGCCCGCACACGTTCTCGGGCGGACCCGCGAACGACCCTTGCGTCGCGCGGGTCGCACGGGGGGCGCAGGGGCGCTCAGTAGCGGCGGTTGATCCGCTGCTGGGCCGCGAAGTTCTCCTTCTCGAGCCCCGTCTGCCCCTTGGTCGACGACAGCTGCCACGGCACCGAGGCCACGACGACGCCGGGGGTGAACAGGAGCCGGCCCTTGAGCCGCAGCGCGCTCTGGTTGTGCAGCAGGTGCTCCCACCAGTGCCCCACGACGTACTCGGGGATGTAGACCACGACGAGGTCGCGAGGGCTCTCCCGACGGATCGAGCGCACGTAGGACAGGATCGGGCGCGTGATCTCGCGGTACGGCGAGTCGAGCACGCGCAGCGGGACCGGGAGGTCGAGCGCCTCCCACTCCGCGGTGAACTCGGCGACCTCCTCGGGGTCCACGCCGACCGTCACGGCCTCCAGGACCGAGGGGCGAGAGGCACGGGCGTAGGCCAGCGCCCGCATGGTCGGCTTGTGCAGCTTGGAGACCAGGACGAGCGCGTGGACACGGCTCGGCAAGGCGCGGGCCGCTGCCGGGTCCTCCCCGAGCGTCAGCTCCTCGCTCACCGAGTCGTAGTGCTTGCGGATCGCGCGCATGAGCACGAACACGAAGGCCATCGCGAGGATCGCGATCCAGGCACCGTGCGTGAACTTCGTCAGCAGCACGATGACCAGGACCGTGCCCGTCATGCCGAAGCCGATCGCGTTGACGACGCGGGACCGCTTCATCTTGGTGCGGAAGCGCGGGTCCGGGGTCGTGCGCAGCTCCCGCGTCCAGTGCTTGATCATGCCGAGCTGCGAGAGCGTGAAGGACACGAAGACGCCGACGATGTAGAGCTGGATGAGGCGCGTGACCTGGGCGTCGAAGGCCCAGATCAGGGCGATCGCCGCGACCGCGAGCGTCACGATCCCGTTCGAGAACGCGAGCCGGTCGCCGCGCGTGTGGAGCTGGCGCGGGAGGTACCCGTCCTTGGCCAGGATCGAGCCCAGCACGGGGAAGCCGTTGAACGCCGTGTTCGCGGCGAAGACGAGGATCAGGCCCGTCACGGCGGCCACCAGGTAGAAGGCGAGAGGGAAGCCCTGGAAGATCGCCTGGGCGAGCTGGCCGATGACCGGGTCCTGCACGAAGTCGGCAGGCACGGGTTGACCGTCGATCGTGAGCTGCTCGGCCGGGTTCTCGGCGAAGTGCACGCCGGTCTTCTGCGCGAGGAACAGGATCGCCATGATCATGAAGGCCGAGATCGTGCCGAGCAGCGCGAGCGTCGTGGCCGCGTTGCGCGACTTCGGCTTCTTGAAGGCCGGGACGCCGTTGCTGATGGCCTCGACGCCCGTGAGCGCGGCACAGCCCGACGCGAACGCCCGGGCGACCAGGAACGCTCCCGCGATCCCGGTCAGCCCCTGGTCGAAGTGGCTCTCGGCGACGAGCTGGTAGGACGCGCTCTCGGCCATGGGCAGGGTCCCCGTGGCGTACCGGACGAAGCCGACCACGGCCGTCATCCCGATCGCGAACATGAACAGGTACACCGGGATCGCGAAGAACGACCCGGACTCCTTGACCCCCCTCAGGTTGACCAGCGCCAGGAGGACCACGAGCGTGATCGCGAACGCCGCCTCGTGACCCCGCAGGAACGGCATGGCTGCGGCCGCGTACTGGGCCCCCGAGGAGATCGACACGGCCACCGTGAGGACGTAGTCGACCATGAGCGCCGAGGCCACGCCGACGCCGGCCGTGGGGCCGAGGTTGACCGTGGCGACCTCGTAGTCACCGCCGCCCGACGGGTAGGCGTGCACGTTCTGGCGGTACGACGCGACCACGGTCAGCAGGACCACGACGACCGCGAGACCCACCCACGGGGAGATCGTCGTGGCCGCGAGGCCCGCGATCGAGAGGGTCAGGAGGATCTCGTCGGGCGCGTACGCCACCGAGGAGAGCGCGTCCGAGGCGAAGACCGGGAGCGCGATGCGCTTCGGCAGCAGGGTGTGCCCCAAGTCGTCGCTGCGGACGGGACGTCCGAGCAACAGGCGTTTGGCGGCATCAGCGATATCCGACACGTTGGCCCATGCTAGGCCCTCCAGGAGCCGTTGACCCCTCGACCGCCCTGGCGAATCTCGGCGAAGGTTTGCCGCGTCCTCCTCGGACCCGCCGTCGGGCCACGATCTGTACCTGCAGGGCGCGGGCGCGCGGTAGCGTTTCGTCCGTGCACTTCGTGATCATGGGCTGTGGCCGTGTCGGCGCCACCCTCGCCCAGTCTCTCGAGAACCGCGGCCACTCGGTCGCCGTGGTCGACCAGAACCCCGACGCCTTCCGACGGCTGCCCGCGGAGTTCTCCGGCAAGAAGGTGACGGGCCTGGGATTCGACCGGGACACCCTGATCCAGGCAGGGATCGAGGACGCCTACGCGTTCGCCGCGGTCTCCGACGGCGACAACTCCAACATCCTCGCGGCGCGCGTGGTCCGCGAGACGTACGGCGTCGACAACGTCGTGGCCCGGATCTACGACCCCCACCGCGCCGAGATCTACCAGCGCCTCGGCATCCCGACGGTCGCGACCGTCCGGTGGACCTCCGACCAGGTGCTGCGCAGGATGTTGCCCCTCGGCGCGACCGACGAGTACCGCGACCCCTCCGGGCAGGTCCGGCTCGCGCAGACCGACTTCCATCCCGAGTGGGTCGGGCGCTCCGTGGCGACGATCGAGTCCGCGACCGGGTCGCGGGTCGCGTTCCTGGGCCGGTTCGGTGAGGGCGTCCTCGCGACCCCCGGTACCGTCCTGCAGGAGAACGACGTGCTGCACGTGCTCATGCGCGCCGCCGACGCGCCCACGGTCGAGCGCCTCCTCACGCACGCCCCCAAGATCGAGGAGAACTGATGCACGTCGTCATCGTCGGAGCAGGCTCGGTCGGGCGCTCGATCGCCCGTGAGCTGCTCAGCCACGACCACGAGGTCATGATCATCGACAAGCAGCCGGCCGCGATGCGCGTCGCGCAGGTAGCCGACGCCGACTGGCTCCTCGCGGACGCGTGCGAGCTCTCGACCCTCGCCGAGGCCAAGGTCGACGAGTGCGACGTCATCGTCGCCGCCACGGGCGACGACAAGGTCAACCTCGTGGTCTCGCTGCTCGCGAAGACCGAGTTCGGGGTCCCGCGGACCGTCGCGCGCGTCAACAACCCCAAGAACGAGTGGATGTTCGACGAGTCCTGGGGCGTCGACGTCGCGGTCTCGACGCCCCGCATCATGACCTCCATGGTCGAGGAGGCCGTGGCGGTCGGCGACCTGGTCCGGATCTTCACGTTCCACCAGTCGGGCGCGGACATCCTCGAGCTCACGCTGCCGCCCGACTCCCCGCTCATCGGTACGCGTGTCGGCCAGGTGGACTGGCCTCAGGACACCGTGCTCGCGGCGATCGTCCGCGGGACCCAGCCCATCGCGCCGAGCATCGACGACACCCTCGAGATCGGCGACGAGCTGCTCATCGTCACGGGCCGCGACGTCGACGAGGCCGAGCTCCTGCGGGTACTGATCAACCCCTCGCCCGACGAGGACACGGGGATCGTCGACGAGACGACCGGCCTGCCCGTCTGAGGAAGGCGGTCGCCCCTACCCTGTCCGCGGCCCCTCGGGCTTCGGACGCGGTAGGGCCCCGAGCTCGCCGGGCGCCGCGGTCTCAGCCCTTCTCGGGGACCGACTCGGCCGCGTGAGGGCGGCGGACCAGCAACCAGGTCAGCCACAGCGTCAGCGCCCACAGCGGGATGCCCATGACGAGACGGGCCGTGCCCAGCCAGGCGACCGCGTCCTCGCCGGCCATGAACAGCGGGACCTGGACGGCGAGGCGCAGCGCGAACATCCCGACCCACAGCCACGTCGCCAGCGCGTACCGGCGCATGAGCGCCGCGTCGGTGCGCCAGCGCTGGGCCCACGCCCGGAACGCGCCGGGAGCCGGCTCGTCCTGGTCGTCTTCGGCGCTGCCTGCGCCGCCCACGTTGCTCTCGACGCGCTCCTGCGGGGCGACGTGCGCACCCGAGGTCGTGGCGACGTCGGGCGCGTCGCTCGCCGCGACCGCTGCCTTGACCTTGTCCCCGTCCGTCCAGCCGCTGCGCAGCGCCTCCACGACCAGGCCCACCACGGGCCACCGGACCAGCACCGAGACCGCCATCGCGACCAGGTACGCCGCGTTCGTGAGCAGCCCCGCCGCGTAGTAGTTCTGCGCCTCCCCGGAGCGCCACGCCCACAGCACGCCGATCGCGACGCCCAGGAAGCCGCCGAACGCCTGCGTGACGGGCGTGCGCTGCACGAGGCGCGCGGCCACGGCCACGAGCGCGACCGCGACCGACGCGACGAGCGCGGGGCGCAGGGTGTTGCCCGTCGCGATGAACACGACGACGAACACGAGGCCAGGAGCCATGGACTCCACGAGCCCCCGCACGCCGCCGATCGTCTCGGCGAGCGAGAACGACTCCCCCGCCAGGGCGCGCACGCCGCGCGCGGCCCCCTCGTCCGGAGGGACGACGTCGTCGATCGCCTCCGCGACCTCCTCGACCTCCTGGGCGGGGTCCACCGGACCGCGCTCACGCGTGGGCTCGTGCGTCATGTCGTCTCTCTCGCCGGCAGGAAGGGTCACGGACTCACTCGCCTGCGCGGGGGCGCAGCTCGTAGCGGGGGTTGAACATGGTGCGCCGGCCCGCGATCTCACAGACCAGCCCCTCGACGCGGACGCGACGTCCCGGCTCGACGCCGGCGATGCGGCGACGACCGAGCCAGACGAGGTCGAGCGAGCCCGACCCGTCGTAGAGCTCGGCCTCGACCGTGGGCACGCCCTCACGGGGGCGCAGGATGACCGAGCGCATGACGCCCGAGACGGTCGCGCGCTTGCGGTTCGCAAGGTCGGAGACGGCCGAGCACCCGACCTGGCTGGCCGAGTCGTGCCTCTCCTCGTCCGCGGCGATCTCCTCCTGGGAGGCCAGCACGGAGTGCAGCGCCTGACGCAGCGTCATGGTCAGCGCCTCTCGGTGATCTCCGGCCCGCGCGTGAGCGGGTCGAAGGCCGGGAGCGAGGGAGCGGCGCCCTCGGGGGCGGCGGCAGCGGGACGCTGCGCCTGGCCGGGAAGGTGCATCGCGAGGAGGTCGCGGGGCGGGCGCGCGTTCTGGTCACGGACCACGACGATGTTCGCGAAGACCGACTCGAGCAGCCGGGCCGCCTCCGGGTCCGCCGCGGCCTTGCCCGTCAGGACACCCCGCAGGAACCAGCGCGGGCCGTCGACACCGACGAACCGGGCCGCGCGGAAGCCCTTCTGACCGTCCGGCCCCGTGGCCGGGAGCTTCGCGAGCAGCTCGCGACCGAACGTGCCGGGGATGTCGTCGACCGTCCCGCCCTGCTGACGCACGGACTCGGCGATCTCCTCGCGGATCTCGTCCCAGATGCCCATGGTCTTGGGGGCCGCGAAGGCCTGGATCTGCAACGCGGAGCCGTTGACCGCCACGGCGGCCCCCGTGATCTTCTGCGTCTTCTTGTCGACCTCCATGCGCAGCTCCATGCCCGGGACGCCCGGCAGCCAGATGGCTCCGAGGTCCGCGCGGGCCCCGAGCTCGCTCACCTGCGAGGAGTCGAACGGGCCACGAGTGCCCGCCGCGGGCACGACCGGCGCCTGGGTCCCCGGGGTGCCGACCGCGTCTGCTGCGGTCTCCTCGGTCCCGGAGCCCTCGGCGGCGACCGCTTCGTCGCTCGACTTCTGCGACGCACTACGCCGGAACAAACCCACGGACGTTCTCCTTCAGCTCTTCGCCGTGTCGACCATCGACCACGGCTCGTTCGGGACGGCAGAACCGACCCCTGCTCCTACCACCCTAGACCGCTGCGCCGCCCGCGTGACCGTCCTCGGCCACGGGCGAACACCCCGGCGTCACGGGGCTCACTGCGCGGCGACCCACCCGCCGCTCGACCCGAAGCCGCCCTCGCCGCGGTGCGAGCCGGGCAGCCGCTCGGCCTGCAGGAAGCGCGCGTGCTCGACCTTCTGGATCACGAGCTGGGCGATGCGGTCACCACGGTGCAGCACGACAGGGGTCTGCGGGTCCGTGTTGTGCAGGACGACCTTGATCTCGCCGCGGTAGCCCGCGTCGACGGTCCCGGGGGCGTTGACGATCGTCAGGCCGTGCCGGGCCGCGAGGCCCGAGCGAGGGTGGACGAACGCGGCGTAGCCGTCGGGCAGCGCGATCGCGAGCCCCGTCGGGACGGTCGCGCGGCCCTGCGGCGCGATCTCCACGTCCACGGTCGTCACGAGGTCCGCGCCGGCGTCGCCTGGGTGGGCGTAGGCGGGGACGGGGGTCACGTCGTCGAGGAGCTGGACCAGCACCTCGACGTCGCCCGGTCGGGCGGGCACGGGCGCGAGAGCGGTCGGAGCCGCCGGTTCGTCGATGGGCACCCGCAGAGCCTAGTCCGCGGCGGGCGGACCCGCGAACCCCCTCGGGTGCCGGGCCGTGCTCGCGCTCCCTCCGGACGCGCGGCGTGCACGCCGGGCGGACCTGGGATGATGGGCTCATGCCTCAGCCTGCCCCTGACTACAGCGAACGCCTGCTCCCCGGCCCGGGCGGGTGGTCCGCCGCCGTCGCCTTCGCCGTCATCCTCGGTGTGGCGCTGTGGCCCGTCGACGACGTGCTGTCGATCAGCACGGCGGTCGTGGCCCTCGTGGTCCTCGTCGCGCTCGCGTGGTGGACCTCCCCCGTGGTCTCGGTCTCCCCCGGCACGGACGGCCTGTGGACGCTGCGCGCCGGCCGGGCCACGATCCCGACGTCGCTCCTCGGGACCACCACGGTGCTCGACCGTGCGGCCATGACCCGCGAGCTCGGCCCCTCGCTCGACGCCCGGGCGTACGTCTGCCTGCGGGCCTGGGCCCGGACCGGGGTACGCGTCGAGCTCGTCGACCCGGCCGACCCGACCCCGTACTGGCTCGTCTCCACGCGGCACCCCGCCGAGCTCGCCGCGGCCCTGGCCGCGAGCGCCCCGGCGAGCGGTCCAGGGGCTCCGGGCGCCACGACCGGCGCCGGGCCGACCCCCCGC